>DAOUPF010000336.1 GCA_030626265.1 Sulfurovum sp. | reverse complement strand
TCCATCCAAAATAGAACATGGAGACTTACTCTTTTCAAACTCTATCGAAGATATAGAAACTGCTATATCCAATGGTGCATACGCGATAGTATATGATGATGAGAGTATAGAGATAAGTGACCAAGAGATAGCATGGATAAAGGTACTTTCTATACAGGAATCTGCTTTTAGACTATTACGTTATGTTTTACTCTCCAAGGAAGCTGATTTTCACCTGCTTGACAAACATGAGATGAGCTTCTTGAAGATTATTTTGACACACAAAGGCAATGTGACTTTTCTATCAAATGAATGGAATAAAGCTTTTGAGCAGATACTAAATAGCAATGGCAATCTATTTGTGAGCGAAGATGCAGAACTCATGCGTCTCATCAAGGCAGAACCTAATATCCTCACAAAAGAGGCCAGCGGTCACCTAATAGGTGGTACACTATTTCGTAGTACTTTTCGTATAGATAAATATGTATATCAAGAGACCAAACTCATACCATTTCACATGGATTATCTACTCAAAGTTGTGGCATTTTGTGACCTCTATGAACTACCATACTCTATAGACAAGCTAAGGTATACTAGCCATTTCATGCCGCTTTTCATCAACAACAATCTAGAAACTGCTTCACAAAGGACTAGTGACAAGGTACTGATCTTTACCGATGATGTTCAAAATATAGTGAAAGCTAGAGACTATGTCAGATTTCAAACTACTTGGGTCAAAAGTATAGTCCTAACCCCACCTAAGACCAAAGTAGAAAATGTAGATAGACCATACTGGTTCACCAATACAGCAGAAGCTAGAGAAACACTAAAAAGCATTCATTATAACTATGCTTTTGTATATTCACTAGATAAAGAGGTCTTTAGAAGCTTTGACTCCCCAGAAAAAGAGAAGACCCTCTTCTAGTCTAGATGAAGAGTTAAAATCTCTTCATCTACACCTATTATAACTGACTCATCTTTACCATCATAGTCAATATTTGACAATACATATCTAATGGCATTAAGTCGTGCTCGTTTCTTGTCTACTGCTTCCAATGAACACCAAGGTGAGTGCTCTGTTCCTGAGATTTGAAACATTTTATCTCGTAGCTCTACATAGGTATCATACTTTTCATAAGACATATAGTCTAGCTTTGACAGTTTCCAGCTCTTTAGAGGGTTCTCTTCTCTATCTTTGATACGATTACCTTGAGTCTCTTTGTCTATATTCAGATATATTTTAAAGAACAGTATTCTATCATCTACTATCATATTCTCTACATCATTGACCTGTGTATAGAAATGATCATGCTGTGACTGAGTACAAAATCCAAAGACCTGTTCAATACCTGCACGATTATACCAGCTACGGTCAAAAAATACTATCTCACCTTCATTTGGTAGCTGCTTGAAGTGCCTCTGAAAATACCACTGTCCTAGCTCTTTGGAGTTGGGCTTTGGCAAGGCTACTGATCTAGAAGATCTAGGATTTAGATACGGATTTAATGCCTTGATAGTGGAGCTCTTACCTGCTGTATCCATACCCTCAAATATAATAAGTAACCGTTGATTGGTATCTATAATCCACTTTTGAAGCTTGACTATCTCATACTGCAATCTCTCTAGCTCTTTATTGTAAAACTTTGTTTTTATTTTACTGTTTTTTTTGAATACTTTAGAGTCTCTTTTTATATGTTCGGGGAGTTTCTTTGTGTAGATTGCTTTTTGATTTTTCACTATTTGTCCTTTTTAGGTAATACTTACTAAAAACTATACTTTTAATAATACCTAAAAATTACATATCAATAATTAATTATGATAAAAGGATTTTAAGAAGAACTAATCCTTTTTACCAATTTTACCAAAAAGTCTAAAAATCGGTCTAAAGACTACATATACAATATAACCCAAAAGAGTAAATACCAATGGATGTACCATGCCTATACCATATGCAGCCGATGTTGGCAATGCAATAATATGCTCTATTGGATGACTGGTCCACTCTTTAAAGTGCATACCAATAGCCAAAAATAAAAATATACCAATAAAAATGAGAAGTTCTTTTTTCATAAATTTAATTCCTTGTTTATTTGAGCATAATCATAGCAAAAAAATATCTAAAACAGTATAATAATGAGAAAATAATTTAGAAAGAATATAAAATGGTAACACAAGCAGATATCAAAGAGAGATTAACACAAGTCATATATCCAGGATTTACCAAAAGTATAGTTGAGTTTGGTTTTTTAAAAAATATAGAGATAGAAGATGATAGTATTAGCATAGAGCTAAATATTCCATCAGCTGATTTAAATATAGAAGCACAACTACAAGAAGAAATCAAAAAGAGAGTCTCTTTTCTGGGAGATATACAAGTAGAAGTAATCATCAC
>DAOUPF010000359.1 GCA_030626265.1 Sulfurovum sp. | reverse complement strand
ATTTCTCTTTTGTAGCTAGATAGCTCCAAAATATGGCACGATCAGCATCTTCTCTATGATATGCCTTCTTAGATGCTTGAGAGAAATATATACCTCCTACGGTTGGCTTGCTATGATCTAGAGCATTAAATCCCAATAGCATACATGTTGCATAGCTAAGTTTGTTGCCTTTAGCTGGTGAGTTTAAAAATGATTTTTTGAGTTTTTTATGACCCTCTTTGTTTATACGTTTGATAGATTTGTTGAAGCTTGCATGTGTGGTAAGTTCCCGCCATAGCTTGTCTGATATCTCATGGTTTAGTTTTGCTCTTCCTGATTTGCCAGCATTGTTTAGTGCAAATATTTTTACTTTGTTCTTCTCTTTTAGCCAATTATTGAAAGGCTTTTTGCTTTTGCTTTTGATTAGGGTTTTTAGGTGCTTCTGTTTGGATTTGAGTTTAGCTTTTGCTTCTGCACTCATAGGTTTTGTATATTTCTTTTTTTTAGAGAGTTTTTTACCCGTTTTTTTCTTATAGGCTTTTTTAAGTTTGGGGCTGACATATCTGACATCTTTGACTATAGATATAGATTGTTTTTTGGTAGTGCTTTTTTGACCTAGAAATCTCCATATATAGTAGTCTTTCTCTATACTCTTTGGCATAGAGTTTACCTGCTCATAGCTAAACTGCTTTGCAGACGAGACTGTTGTACTCAGAGCAAATATAAGTGTCAAAAATAAGAGATACTTTTTCATAGATGCTTACTTATAAAACAGAGCAGATAAATCTAGGAATAAACTGCAAGAACATAATCACAGCAATAGGTGAAAAATCAATACCACCTATAGTTAAAAATGCTAAGTATTTTCGTGAATATTCAAACACGGGAGCAGTGACTCTATATATGAACTGCACAGCTGGGTTGTACTGATTTGGCTGAACATATGTCAAGACTACAGATATAATCAGTATCCAAACATAGATAGATACAACAGCATCTAATATAAAACAAAATAGTGAAATCATGGGCGAATCCTTGCAATTTCTGTGATAAATGGTTTGATGAGTGGATAGACATCACTGAGCTCTGGACCATTTTGTGCTCCAGTCATCAGTATGCTAAGTGGCTTCAATAGCCTCTTTCCTTCTAGTCCACTCTCAGAGATGATATACTGCCTAAAATCATCAAAAGAGTCAAGCATAGGGGCTTTTCTGATAATCTCTGCTATGATTTTCATCTCTTCTTCCCACTCTTGAACTATCTCTTTTGGCTCAAATATAGCTTTTATCTGGACTTCTAGTTCATTTATGGTGCTAGCATCTTCTAGATAAATTTTGAGAAGTTTTCCTATATCTGCATCAGCAAAACCAAATAGAGATGATAGCTTTTTATCATCTATCATTTTTAGCTGTTTACGGTTGAGAAAATGAAGCTTATCTCTATCAAACTTCACAGGGCTTTTTGAAATATTCCCTAGTTCAAACCACTCTATCGCTTCAGGTAGATTAAACACTTCTGTTGGTGCTTTGTTGCCTAGCAACAGTAGATAGTTGATGATAGTATCAAGTAAGAAGCCTTGCTCTAGCATCCATTTGATAGAGCCTGCATTATCTCTTTGGCTAATTTTTTCACCAGAAGTATTGAGTATGATAGGCAGATGTGCAAACTCTGTCTCTTTGGTATATCCTAGTGAGTTCTTGATATGTATCTGTTTTGGCGTATTGCCAATATGCTCTTCACTACGGATGATAATAGAGATATCAGATAGCATATCATCACATGCAGATGCAAAGTAGTCCATAGGCGTACCATCGGCTCTGAGTATCACAAAGCTATCTATATCATTAGGCTTTGTAGTAATCGTACCTTTGATTTTATCGACAAATGAGATGTTTTCAGTTGGTTTTTGTATACGGATAACATAAGGAATATTCTCCTCTTTGATACGTCTGTTTATCTCATCAGCATTTTTGGCACATCTACCACTATACCTATCAGCTTCTAGCTCATCAGCGGTACATATACAAGCAAAGGCTTTAGTATTTTCCATTAAAGAGACTGCAAACTGCTGATGACGACCAAGATTATCACTCTGATAGAATAGTTGATCTTGTTCTATGGCAAACTTCT
>DAOUPF010000313.1 GCA_030626265.1 Sulfurovum sp. | reverse complement strand
AGTCAATAAATAGTTTGATTTGGTTAAACATAATATGCCTTATAAAAATTTCGGCATTTTAATTTTTATTGGTTGAGAAAGAACTTAAATATCACTTTATAATCAACTTCTTCTCAAACTCATTCAGACGCTTTATAACTGACATAAACTTAGTGATATCTGTCCAGTGGTCTATGAGGTATGAGAAACTATCATTTACCTTGCCAAATGCATTACCTGTCTGAGTAACCACACCTAGTGTCACAACACCAGCAAAGAGTGATGGTCCCATCAGTAGATAAGGCACTATGATCATCACCTGTCCATACATGGCACTCCATAGTGTGAAGTATGAGTAGTGGTTGAACATACGGAAGTAGTTTTTTCGTAACCCTGTAAAAAGCTCAAACAGCGTAGGCAAATCTGCAAACTTTTTGTCATCCTCAGAGTAAACTAGTTGCTTTCTATATGCAGCTTCTACCTTTTGGTTGTCATACTCAATGCCTGGTAGTTTGATGCCTACAAAGTATGACATGACCATACCACCCAGAGAAGTGATGAGTGCCACCCAGACCAAAGATCCCTCATAAACAGAGAGCCACTCTATAGTGATTTTGGTAGATAGCCCCCAAAGTATAGGTATAAATGCAATCAGAGTCAATATCGCACGAAACAACCCAAGCCCCAAACTCTCCAGACTCCTAGAGAAGTTATAAGTATCTTCTTGTATACGCTGAGAAGCTCCCTCTATGTTACCATCTGTCTGCTCCCAGTGTGGTAGATAGTAGTAGGTAATAGCCTGTCGCCATCTAAATGCATAGTGCTGAGTAAAATAATAAATTGCAACTGCAACTGCCATCAAAGTAATAGCAATATAGCCAAACTCTAACATACTAGCCCAAAATGCATCTACATCCTCTGCCTTTTGAAGTATGTTATAAAATCTACCATACCAGTCATTGAGCAATACAGTCAGCTGAACCTGCCCCCATATCATAGCGGTAAGCAATATAAATCCACCCCAAGCCCACAAAGCCCACTCTTTCGTACCAAAAAAACTTTTTAACATTTATTGTAATCCTATATTTTATTAAGTCTCTATACACCCTAGACTACAAGGTGATGTAGTTCTCATTCTAATCTATACAGACTCCAGCTATATCATCAGAGATATTATCAGCTCCTAGATAGATATTCCAGCTTGTTGCACAGAAGTCTTTAGTGATATCTGCTTTTGTATCATATTGAGACACATCATCTATGATTAGCTTTTGACCATCAACTCCAAGGATATTAGATAGACCAGTGATATTTGTTAGATATGGATTATTCCATATACTCAAAGTTTTAGTAATACTCTTTAGTCGTATTAGCTCATCTACTGTAGTTATATTACTATCTTCTATAGCAAAGTTACCATTTACCTCTATAAGTGCTTCAAAGTCTGTCATCTCCTCATCTATTAGAGATAGGCATGATATATCTCCATTGTAGATACCGGAGTCTTCAGCAAAGCTATTATAGAAGAGTTGTGAATCTATATCACATCTCTTACCAAGTATATCTCTTAGTCTATCTGCACTACTTGGAGTATAGTTATAGCCATCACACAGTATAG
The DNA here is from genome assembly GCA_030626265.1 of Sulfurovum sp. GTDB lineage: Bacteria > Campylobacterota > Campylobacteria > Campylobacterales > Sulfurovaceae > JAAXPZ01. The sequence continues at coordinate 937 of DAOUPF010000313.1, read as the reverse complement.
ACATATTATCTGCTATATTTCCTTCTGTATCATACAAGTCCCATCGAGAAGCACAAAAAGAGGCAGCGTTATCTGCTTTTGTAGTATACCCTGAGGTATCAACATATATCCTTTTACCATCTATGCCTACTATATTAGATATACCAGCTATATCATTTAGGTTTATATTATAGTATATATTTAGCATACCTTGTACGGTAGTCAGGTTATATAGTCCATCTAAGTTAAACATTCTATTGTTAGATATATTTAGTATACCATTTACGGACATGAGGCTACTCAGCCCTCCTACATCTGAGATGCTATTGTTGTATAGGTAGAAGTAACCACCTACAGAGGAGAGGTTAGTCAATCCATCTAGGTTAGTTAGGTTATTATCATTGATAGAGAAGCTTCCTGTTATCTCATGAAGCAGAGTAAATTTGACCAAGTCATCATCATTCATCTGTTGGTATGCACAATCCAAGCTAGTATCATAGATACCCGTTGCTTCATCAAAGTGATCAGCAAATGCAGAGAATGAGACGGAGCATTTCTCTTCCATTACTGCTCTTAGTTGTTCTGACTCAGTCAGCTCTACTCCATCACCACATACTAGAGTCATATTATCATCTATATCACCATTTATGTCATGTATATTCCATGCAGTCTCACAGAACTTTAGATCTCTATTTGCTTTTGTAGTATATTGACCTGGGGAGATATAGAGTATCTGTCCACCAACTCCTACTACATTACTAACACCTGAGATATTTACCAAGTCTATATTATTTCTCAATGCTAGATATCCACCTACTGATGTTAAGTTAGTTAGACCATTTAGGTTGGTTAGTTGGTTGTTCTCTAGGTTTAGGTTACTTCCTACGCTAGTTAAGCTACTCAACCCATTTACATTGGTAAGCTCATTATCTTGCAGATAAATATATCGTCCTATTGT
>DAOUPF010000307.1 GCA_030626265.1 Sulfurovum sp. | reverse complement strand
GTGCTAGTCCTGCGTAGCCTACTAGAGCATTTACTATAGTCTCACTTTGGCATCTCTCTATGAGTTCTAGTATACCACTATCCCCACAAAATACATTTGGATGGTTTACTCTCTTTTTATCCTCTTCTTTAGCGATAGATACGAATTTAGGGTTATGCTCTTCTATCTGCTTGTTTAGTAGTTCTATGTTGTTTCCCGCTGCTAGTGCTTCTACAGGTATATTGTATCTCTTGGCTATGATTAGAGTATTGACCCCTATGGAGCCAGTAGAGCCTAGTATGGCTATGGATGGCTGCATCTAGTATCCAAATGCTTGTAGTAGAACAAACATAACAATACCAGCAAACAAGTATCCGTCAATACGGTCTAATACTCCACCATGCCCTGGCAATATATTTCCACTATCTTTGACCCCAGCTTCTCGTTTGAGATAGCTCTCAAAAAGGTCTCCAAATATAGAGGTTTTAGCCGCTAGTAGTGAGATGATGAGAGCAGAAAACAGTGAAATACCCATGATACTCGTAGCCACCATAGCACCACCTATAGTCCCTGCGACAACGCCACCTACAACACCCTCCATAGTCTTATTTGGTGAAGTCTCACAAAACTTAGTTTTACCTATGGCTTTTCCCACAAAAAATGCACCCACATCAGTAAGAGCTACGATAACCAACATCCATACAAGAGCATTCATACCATACTCTAAGTTCAACATCCAGACAAACAGCATACCTGCAGTTGGGTATAGCAGTGGCAAGAATCCCTGTACCTCAATTTTGCGATAATAAGCAAGTGCAGCAGCAAATATAACTACAGCAAAGAGTAGTATGTCAGATGGATGAGGATAGAGTCCAGCAGCTATCCAGATGAGTATAGCATAGAGAAAAAGCCTAGTCTCTGTAGCCTCAAATAGCTTTGTAGCTTCATAAAATGCGATGAGGTATATCAGACCAAAGAAAAGCCATGTGATAAAGTTGTTGTCTATCATGCCAACAACAGCAACGACTAGTAGTAGTATGCCAGCAGTTTTCCATCGATCCATGTGGTCTGTTATGATTTTCATTATCTCTCCGTATTATAATATGAGATGAATTATATCACTGATTGAGTTATACTTTGGTACGATTTATACTTCTATTATGGCACATTCATCGATGCTAATTAAGTATGCTCTAATATGAATTTATGAGTTTATTGGTATTTCACAATGAGAGGAGGTACTTGTAAAATTTACTATTTCCCTATTTCTTGCTTTTTGATAGATTCCTTTATGGGACTCTTCATAGATATCATTACCTCCTAAGAAGTGTTAATGCTCTAAGAAGAGGTTAAAATGCTAGTGCTACAATACTATATCGCGACATAGCGCTAAAATCTATAGCTTACCCCTACTGTCACTACTTCAATCAAAATATCAGAAGCGATAAAGTGACCATCTATCCCTGCATCATCATAGAGATTGACATAGTCAACAAATAAAGAGATATTCTCCGTAGTACGATAGGAAGCACCTACTCCATACTGGAAACTGCTTTCTGTTCTATCTCCACCACCTACTGGTAGGTTAGTAAAGGTTGTGCTTCCATACCCTATGAGACCATATAGAGAGAGATCACCGATAGGATAAGTTGGCTTGAGATATATACCAATATTGGTAAAGTTAGCTGGATAGTCATCGTTGGTGATATTGGCAGTAGTGCCTGGGTCGTACTCTATCTTGGCAACATTTGCTGTGTAGCGTAGCTCTACAGCGATATATTTATTGTACTCATAGCCTACTTGGATGGTGCCTCCGATAGTCTCCATAGATTCATCGGTGAGATCAGCATTGAGGCTCATCATTGAAGCTCCTATACCTATATACAATGCAGAGTTGTTTTCTATGGTAGGAGTGATATCACCTCCTGCATATAGAGCAGGGGTGAGAGCAAAGACGATGGAGAGTAGTAGTTTTTTCATTATTTCAATCCTCTTGATTTTTTATAAATGGATAATAACGGCACTACCGCTACTGATACAGACTTTTTTAGTTCCATCATCAGCTTGAAAGATGGAGAATTGTGGGTTGGCACTGCTCACATCATTCTCATCAGTGGTGAGAGTATCGGCTTTTGCGATGATGTCTCCATTGTTCAATGTTTGATAAGTAGAGAGGTCATCTGGAGTGGTGCATTGAGCAGTGATAGCAATACCTGTATTTGTGGTCTTGCTACCACATCCACTGAGTCCAAGTGAAAGAAGTGTGAAAAATGTGATAGTAAATAGTATATTTTTTGTTTTCATGATTAGTTCCCTTAGTCTGTTACGGTAAAGTAATTGGTTTGGATATTGATACGGATGACGAGTTGACCATCAATGACCAAGACAGAGATACTGATACCTGCTGGATAACTTCCTGAAGAGACAATGGTCACTTCTCCTGTAGTTGGATCTGTATATGTAATGATAGCCGTTGTATTGCCTTCAGTATCAGTTGTTATTACAGCCTGATATTCCTTGTCATTATTGGTATAGTTTGCAGTGATGATATTGTTGCCTTCTGTATCGACAGTGGCTCTTGCCCCTGGGATATCTACTGCTGTGACGACAGTCATCCCTACAG
>DAOUPF010000105.1 GCA_030626265.1 Sulfurovum sp. | reverse complement strand
CTTTTTCTATTGCTTGACTTAAATATTCTTCTGCATTATCCGTACCAAGCAGAAGAGCATACCAGCCTAAAATAAAATCTGGTTCTCCCCAAGTCTTATCAGATTTTGAAGCTTTTTTTACATATTTTAACGCTGTATCAGTATCATTATTTAGGTGTACCCATTTAGAAAATTCCAAATATGAATAGGCAACATCATATCCTTCAAATGGTTCTATACCAGAATTGGCTAAATCTATGAGTTTTTCTTTGTACATTTGATTTTCTGTGTTGGAAGCACTCTCTACTCCAAGTTGCATAAAACTCCACCAGTGATGATGATTCATTTCTGTTAATAAAATACTTTTTTTATTTCTATATTTTTCAAGTGCAAACAATGCAACTTCTGTGGCTAGTTCATATTCGTTATTATCTCTGTGTCGGAATATTCTTCCATGTAAGCCACCTATTGATGCTTGTATAGATTTTTCAATAAAAGGTATCTTTGATATGAGTTTAAATAGCCCTTCAAGGAAATTTGTAAATGGTGGTTCTTTAAATGGTTTCTGTTCTATATTTACAATATCTTTTCTGGTTAATGACATAATTTTTTTCCCTCTATTGAGAGTGTATCATAAACAACATGATATACATAAAAGTGTAAAGAATAATTTCATATTATCGAAAACCTTATAATCTAACATATTTTATAAGGTTATTCGCTGTAACGAGCTTTAGAGACCCATTTTTTATAACCTTCCATAGAAAACCTTATAAAATGTTCTATATAGGAGGTTTTATAATGAAACAAACTTTAAACTACAATATTACAAAGTGCCTCAACTGCTCCCATATTTAACCCTATCTCAGCTCCAAAGCTCTCTCTAGGGTTGATGCGTATGAGAGGAATATCAAATCTATCAGCTATCTGCTCTGAAGTCTCTCTCACAGTAGGTACTGCTGTCCCTGCTCCTAGCTCTATGATAACAAGTTTAGAGTTCTCAGTTTCTATCTTCTCTAGCCATTGAACAAGTCTTTCTCTCTGTCTATTAGTTCTAGAGTATTCCCAGCTATAGTCACCAAACATGAGTATATTGGGTCTTGCCATTGCTCCACAGGAAGGACAGCTAGGTAGAGGCTCTTTTGCTCTAAAGCCATCCTCTATCTCTATAGTAGTATCATCTGCCCTCCAGAGATTCTTTTTACAATTATTTATGCATTGCAGGCTATGGATAGAACCATGACACTCGATCACCCTCTCGTCTAAAAAGCCTGCCTTTTGAAACTGTCCATCGACATTGGAAGTAAAAACAAATGCTCCATGTTTTTTACTTCTAGATAGCTCTAGGAGTTTAGCAAAGCCCTCATGAGGAACAGTATCACGGTAAAGATGAAGTCTATGACCATAAAAGGCCCATGCCAGCTGTGGGTCTGAAAGAAACCACTCAGGATTTGCCATCTCTTCAAACTGAAGACCTAACTCCTTTGCTCTAGGATACGCTTTCCAGAACCCCTCAACTCCTCTAAAATCAGGTAATCCACTATCCACTCCTATCCCTGCTCCAGCAGTGATAAAGATAGCATCAGACTCCTCTAATAGCTGTTTCGCTTTTTGTATGTTTTCATCTATATTCATAAAAAGATTATAGCAGATAATTGATTTTGTATTATTGATAATATATAAAATATTTATCTATTTTAATATAACTAAAACATATATATAGATATAATATTATCATACTAATAATGAGGAATATATTATGCTATCTACTAAAAATATACTAATTTATGGGCTATTCATAGCTCTTGGAACTACCCAAACAAATGCAAAAGAGCTTAGATCTGCTCCTCAACTATTTGTAAAAAAATGTGCGATGTGCCATACCGTAGGTAAGCCAAAAAACAAAGCTGACAAGAAAAAAGTCGTTGCACCTCCTATAGATGTGGCTGTTAGAGGTGTTGTTATAACTATCGATGCTCTAGATGGACCATTCAAAGGTGACGAACTCAAAGAGGAAACTATAGCATTTATGAAAGACTATATCTATGAACCAAGCAAAGATAAAACTGGATGTGAAGACAAGGTTATAGCTAAGTTTGGGCTTATGCCATCACTCAAAGGCTTTATCACACCAGAGGAGCTGGATATACTCATACCATGGGTATATGAGCAGTACAAACCTACAAAAGTAAACGGGAAGTATTAAAAAAGCCAAAAGAGTAGAAGGGTAAAGCCATTGCCTTACCCTTGTCGAAATAGAGAGTAGAGAAGTTCTACTCTACCATAGCAGTAAGCTCTTCTTGGCTTACTTTGTGGAAGTTTAAGTATCTATAAACATCATCAAACATATCTGGCTTGATTTTGTTAGGTACTATATCCATATACTCAGCGGCTGTTGGAAGAGAGCCTTTGAGGGCAACTACAGCTGCTAGCTCTGCGGATCCTAGATATACCTGTGAACCTTTACCTAGTCTGTTATCAAAGTTTCTAGTACTTGTAGAGAATACAAATGCATTCTGATCAACTGATGCTTGGTTACCCATACATAGTGAACATCCAGGAATCTCCGTTCTAGCACCACTCATTCCAAATACAGAGTAGTACCCCTCTTCTTGGAGTGTTTTCTCATCCATTTTTGTTGGAGGACATATCCATAGTTTAGTAGGAACTTTACCTTCACCTCTGAGTACTTCACCACATGCACGGAAAAGTCCGATATTTGTCATACATGAGCCTACAAACACTTCATCAATCTCAGTGCGTAGTCCTGCAGCATGAATCTCTGTGAGAGTTTTCACATCATCTGGATCATTTGGACAAGCTAGGATTGGCTCAGTGATCTGATCCATATCTACCTCGATGACCGCTGCATACTCAGCATCAGCGTCAGCTTCAAGCAACTCTGGATTTGCTATCCATGCTTTCATCTTGTCTGCTCTTCGTTGAAGTGTTGCAGAGTCTTCATAACCTTGAACTATAAGCTCCTCTATGAGAACGATATTTGACTCTAGGTACTCTATGATAGGCTCTTTGTTGAGCTTCACTGTACACGCAGCTGCAGAACGCTCGGCAGATGCATCAGATAGCTCAAATGCTTGCTCGCACTTAAGGTCTTCTAACCCTTCTATCTCTAACACACGACCAGCAAATATATTGATCTTGCCTTTTTTCTCTACTGTCAAGTGACCATCTTTGATAGCTTGGTGAGGAATAGCATTTACCATATCTCTAAGAGTAATACCTGGTTGCATAGTACCTTTAAATCTCACAAGAACAGACTCAGGCATAGTCAGTGGCATCATACCAGTAACACCAGCAAAAGCAACAAGACCAGAACCCGCAGGGAAGCTGATACCTATAGGGAATCTAGTATGGCTATCTCCACCTGTTCCTACAGTGTCAGGAAGGCAGAGTCTGTTGAGCCATGAGTGGATGACTCCATCACCTGGTCGGAGAATAAAGCCTTTTCTCTCTGTCCAAAACTTTGGAAGAGTATGCTGAAGAGTAATATCAGCAGGCTTAGGATAAGCAGCTGTATGACAGAATGTCTGCAACACCATATCCGCACCAAAACTCAATGCAGCAAGCTCTTTGATCTCATCTCTAGTCATAGGTCCAGTTGTATCTTGGCTTCCTACTGTTGCACACACTGGCTCACAGTAAACACCTGGTTTGACACCAGCGATACCTGAAGCTTTTCCTACCATTTTCTGAGCAAGAGTAAAGCCTTTGCCATTATCATCTGGCTGAGCTGGTACCATAAATATATCACCAGCATCCATACCAAGAACTTCTCTGGCTTTTGCAGTCAATCCCTTACCAACGATAAGTGGGATACGACCCCCTGCTCTCATCTCATCTGGAAGAGTATTTGGTTCGATATCAAAAGTGCTTACTACAGAGCCATTTTTCTCTATAGTTCCTTCAAATGGCTTGACTGTGATAACATCTCCAGTATTTAGATCGTCCACTTCTGTATGGATTGGTATACAACCACTATCCTCTGCTGTATTGAAAAATATAGGAGCTATTAGCTTGCCTATGACGATACCGCCAGTTCGCTTACCTGGAATTCCAGGGATATCTCTACCCATATGCCACTGCAATGAGTTGATACCTGATTTTCTAGAACTTCCTGTACCTACAACATCACCTACATATGCTAATGGGTGTCCTTTTTCTTTGAGCTCTTTCATAGTATCTAGTGGATTATCCATTCTATTGATCAAAAATGAATTAGCGTGTAGAGGTATATCGGCTCTAGTAAATGCCTCTGAAGCTGGAGAGAGATCATCTGTATTTGTCTCACCAGGGATTTTATATACAGTTACTGTAATCTCTTTTTCCATCTCTGGCTTGTTAGTAAACCACTCAGCCCCAGCCCAAGACTCTACGATCTCTTTTGCTCTAGCATTACCATTATCCATCAATGTTTTGACATCATTGAACGCATCATATACAAGGATAGTATTTTTCAGCTGCTCAGCTGCTGCATCTGCTACAGCACCATCAATGCTCAATGCTTCAACCAATGGCTTGACATTGAAGCCACCTAGCATTGTGCCCAAAATCTCACATGCTTTGACTGCATCGATAGTCTCACAAGATACATTACCTTGTACAACGTCATTTAAAAATGCTGCTTTTACATATGCTGCATCATCCACACCTGCTGGTACTTTTTCTGTGAAAAGCTCCATTGCATAATCTGCCTCTGCAACAGGACTTGCTTTGAGTAATTCGACTAAATCAGCTACTTGATCAGCTGTTAGTGCCAATGGTGGAACACCAAGCTCTGCACGCTCTGAAGTGTGTGCTTTATAATTATCTAATAATGACATATAAAATCTCCTATATTATTTTGTACAATATAGTATCTAAAAGAGTTTGAATGCCATATGAATAAATAGGGGCTAATTGGTAGTTATTTTCGATGTATCGGATAGTTACATTATTAGAGCTTCTCATAAGAGAAAGAGAAGTTACAATATCTCCCTATTCCCTTTTGCATTAGGCTCGCTCAAAACACCCATAGCTTGAAGCTGTTCTATGATATTGGCGGAACGATTATAGCCTATCTGTAACTTTCTCTGGAGATAGGATATAGATGTTTTTTTATCAGTTAGCACTACGTCCTTGGCTTGTTCATATAGTGAGTCTAGTACTATATCTTCATCTGCACCCTCACTTGTCTTGGCAGCACCACCTACTACTAGGTAGCTCTCATCATATTCTGGCTCTCTCTGAGCCTTGAGGAAGTCTACTACTTTGTCTATCTCATCTTCAGTGTTCCATGGAGCATGGATACGCACTAGACCTGTACTACCAGGTGGGGTAAATAGCCCATCTCCTCGCCCCAAAAGACTCTCTGCACCCATGGTATCGAGTATCACTTTGGAGTCTATTCTCTGCCCTACTCTGTAGCTGAGCCTTGATGGAAGGTTAGCCTTGATGAGTCCTGTGACTACATCTACGCTTGGTCTCTGCGTTGCCACTACTAGGTGTATACCACAAGCACGAGATTTTTGTGCAAGGCGTGCGATGGATAGCTCTACCTCTTTGCCAGCATTCATCATCAAGTCAGCTAGTTCATCTATCACGATGACTATATATGGGAACTCCTCTCCCATGCCTTCTCTCTGGACTTTATCGTTATAGTTTTCTATATTTTTTGTGCGACTATCTGCCATAAGTCTGTATCGTCGCTCCATCTCTCCTACCATATTGGCTAGTGCTGCTATAGCTTTCATAGGCTCTGTTATCACTGGAGTTATG
>DAOUPF010000053.1 GCA_030626265.1 Sulfurovum sp. | reverse complement strand
TTTACTGTTTGTTGTACTTGTAGGAGCTATGTTTTCAGGTCAGAAGATGCTCTCTATTATCTCTAGTATCTTTTTTGTATTTATTGCATATTATGCTGTAGTTTACTTTTTTGGTACTTATGTATATGAGTTGCCTACACATAACTGCCCATTCTGTATGTTACAAAAAGAGTACTATTATATAGGATATCTTTTTTGGGGTTCACTCTTTGGTGGGATATATCTATCTATCGTATCCTCAGTAATGGAACTATACCTCAAAACAGAAAAATACAAAGAGAGGATTACCGCATTGATACTACTCAGTATTTTTGTGCTATTATGCACAGGTTATGTTGGTGTGTACTACTTACGCACGGGTGTATTACTTTAGTCTATAATATGTAATTGTAATTAATAATAATTTTATAAGGTGTATTTATATACATCAAAGAGGAGTGTAGTTTGAAAAAAGTTTTACCTATTTTAGTTAGTCTATTTATGGTTGTCGTAATTGCTATTGTGTTTGTATCTATGGCAAAAGAGAGTCAACCAGTTACTATAGTTACAGGCAATGCAGAGATGAAGCCTTTACCCATAGATATCAACCATACAAATGATACTCAGTGTGCAATGCTCATAAAGACTATATATAATACTGCACAAGCAGTTGCCCCTGATGGACGGACATGGTTCTTTGATGATCCAGGTTGTTTGGTACTCTGGATAGAAGAGAAGCCATTCAAGGACAAAGCAAAGCTATGGGTTCATACTATAGATACAAAGAAATGGATAGATGCAAAGAGTGCTCATTATGGTATAACAGATCCTAGTGTGATGCATTATGGTTTTGGTGCTCGCGAAAACAAAACAGACAAGAGTATAGACTATGATGAGATGCGTCTTAGGATGCTTAGAGGTGAGAATTTGACAGACCCTAAGATTCGTAAAAAGCTACTAGGTATATAGATGGATGCTGTTGATATATTCTCTATCATAACAATCGCCTTTTTAGGCTCAGTAGGGCATTGTATAGGTATGTGTGGAGGGATAGTCATAGCATACAGCAGTACCAAGATAGATGAGAATACCTCACGTCCTAGTCAGGCAGTAGCTCATATCGTATACTCTCTTGGACGAGTGACTACATATACTACTATGGGAGCTGTATTTGGGGCGATTGGTGGGGTGGTGTCCTTTAGTAATGTTGCTATCAGTGCTTTGACTATCATCGCTGGAGTGTTTATGATACTAGCAGGGCTATCCATAGTAGGACGGCTCAAGTTTCTCACTCTCCTAGAGCACTCTTTCTCTCGCAGTAGCTGGTATCAAAATGTATTTCGCTCAGTCTTGCGTTCTCGCTCACTCAATAGCTTTTATATATTAGGATTACTTAACGGTCTGCTGCCTTGTGGTTTAGTGTATTTCTTTGCTGTAACAGCTGCGAGTACAGGTAGCCCACTATGGGGGGCTTTTGTGATGTTTATATTTGGTATGAGTACTGTACCATCGCTGTTTGGACTAGGATTTTTTGCAGGTATATTTACCAAAAATAATCTACGAAAAACTATGATGAATCTAGCAGCTATCGTAGTCATAGCATATGGATTTTATACAGTCTATCGAGGATATGACTTTATAGAGCATCCAGAGAAATCACTGCTAAACTGTTGTGAAGTAGAAGATGTAAAAGATAAAAATCTTAAGGTGTTACCAAAATTTGAAAAAGCTATAAAATAGGATAAAAATTGAAAACGAATGACATAATATACAAGATAAAAAAAGCTCTAAGTTTAAGCACAGAAGATATGCTAGAGGCATACAAGTTAGCAGAGTATTCTATGGATACTTCACGACTAGATAGCTTACTAAAACGCCATCAAGATAAAGGATATGAGCTCTGCTCCTTTGAGGAGTTAGGAATATTCTTAGATGGGTTGGTCATACTAAAAAGAGGACCATCTCCTAAAAAATCAGATAGTAAAGCCGTAGAACTAACCAATAATCTCATACTAAAAAAGCTACGCATAGCCCTAGAACTAAAAGAAGCAGAGACAGAGATTATCTTTGGCTTAGGAGAAGCAGAGCTTAGAAAACAACAACTCTCCTCTCTATTTCGAAAAGAGGGACATAGGAACTTCAGAGAGTGCTCAGATGAGCTGTTGATGATGTTCTTAGATGGATTAGATGAGTTTTATTATGTTGGAGATGAGGTATAGTCTAGTATAAAATATTATACTAGAGTAAACAAACTATACCTAGCTAAACTACTCAGCAAACTTAACAATAACACTCTTAGAATAAAAACCTAAATCAGGAGAGTTAAATTTACTATTTATATTGATATAAGTAGTTCCTGTTGCTCCAGTCTTTTGATTCATTTCTAAGTTGAATAGTATTGTTGGCATGGGTTCTGGGACTTGCCAGTTGCCATCTTTTAGATTTAGCCATGAGATTGTGACATATGAGTCTGTACTTTCGCTACTATCAGCATCATCTTTATCTTCTTTTATCTCACTAACTCCTACATAATCTAACTCCAATATGTCTTTTATCTGACTGTACTCTAATTTAGATGAGTCCCAATAGATATTTAGTGCCAAGCCTGAGCTAGGCTCTGTACTAGGATTTTTACTGTAAGTATAAACTATATTGGCTGTACCATTTGTTATATCTACTATGCTTGTATTTGGAAGGACTTCTTGCCTTTTTTCCTCTTGTATTTGATTGATGATATTTACTTCTACCGTAGCGATAGATGGTTGCTCTGCTTTTCCATCATTTACCTGAAGCTCAAAAGTGACTTTTGAATCCTCATCTACATCTGGTGCTATAAAGGATGGCTTCTCTGTGTCTTGATTTATGAGTAAAACAGTTTTACCTGATAGCTGTACCCATTTGTATGTGAGTATGTCATTATCACTATCAGTTGAGTCAGAAGCATCCAGCTCTACACTCGTACCCTCTATAGCACTGCCATCCGCCTTGATTACTGCAGTAGGTACATTATTGCTGTCATCACCACTACCACCACCTCCACCACAATTTATTAAATAGAATAAACCGATGATGATAAATAAATTTCGTATCATTTTTTTCTCCTTATTGTTATATCCCACCTGATGGTGGCTTTTTATCTTGAACTAAAGATGAGTGTTGGATATTGATTTCATCTAACTTTTCCAAAGATATATCTATCTTGAACTGACTTCTTAGCATTTTACTAAAATCCTCTTTAATAGCTTTTTGTTTATCCCTGATAATCTGATGTTTTACCTTTGATTTTACCTCATCAAAATCACGGTACTTTGCCTTTTTTTGTGCCATAATACGTACTAGATAATAACCTTTGTCAGTCTCTATTATCTCACTTGTATCACCTATATTTTGCAAAGCAAAAGCTTTTTCTAGAACTTTTTGTTCCCAGTTGAGTTTTGCATTTTTGCTAAACCACCCTAACTCTCCACCTCTATATCGACTTACTTGATGTTCTGAATAATCAATGGCATATGCCCCAAAGCCTTTTTCTGGGCTTGGTAAAAGTTTATTATTATGCAACTCTATTATCTTTGCATATTTTGCTTTTATGACTTTGTATTCTCTTTGGGCATCTTTTGACCTTTTTTTAAAAAACAGAATAGCTATTTTTCTTTTTAAAGGTACGCTATAGCTCTCTAAAGTAGATTTATAATAATCTTCTAAATCACCTTTAGAGATAGTTATCTTTTTGCGTTTTTCTTCTATAAACTCTTTTTTGATATGCCCTATGAGCATATACTCATACTCTCTTTGTATGCTACTCATTTTATCTAGTCCTATAGCATAGGCTTTATTTAGTAGAAGTTTCTTCTCTATCATTTCAGAAAGTAGAGATTGTTTATCTACTTGACTTACAGATATGCCACCTCTATATCTCATCTCTGCCTCAAACTCTTGTTTTGTTATCTCAAATTGACCTACTGTGGCAATGACCTCTTTTTGGTGTTCATACTGTATATATAGATAAGAGGCAATACCCATCAGTATAATACTAAAGAGTATGTAACTATATCTTTTTGCTAACATAACTACAGATCCAATACACGCTGCATGGCATCTTCTATCTCAGGGAATGTACGTCTAGTAGAGTCCTCATTTATAAAGTTATATATCTCTTGCTCTGTTAGTGTCCCACTGATATAACGGTATAGTAATACCATATCACTTAGTGGATTAACTACTCCATCACCATCTATATCATAGATACTTCCAGACTCCTTTACATACTGTACTAGAGCCTCAGCTTCTGCTAGGGTCTCTATACCTTTCCCGATTAATGACACTGCCTCCATGCCTAGTAATACTCGTGAGATGAGTTCTATTTTGTAACTATCATTATTGTCTTCACCTAAGGCAGATGCCGATAGTCCCTCTAAGTCTTGGACTTTTACTTTGAACTGTATAGGTACTAGAGCATAGTCTTTTGCTGGCTTATCTGAGGCTACCTGTACCCAAGCCTCTTCACCTGCTGACATTGTGTCTTTGAGTTTGAAACGAGCCTCTACTAGATTGGTAGGTAGAGGCATCATAGGCCAATCATCTAGATTTGATGCCCACTGTATAGATAGCTCATGACTATATAGTTTGTAGCTTCCCTGGTAGATATCGTTAGGGGTAGGGAGGATGCTACTACTAGCTAATGAGCGATTTAATATATTGGAGAAGCCTATGAATTCTAACTGTTGGCTATTAAACTGTATCAATAACTTCAGTCCATCTAGTGTGTCATCATTTGTACTTGTAGTATAGCTTAGTGGTATATTGATAACACTTTGCATACTTGGAGAGACTACTACACTATCACCTCCAATAGCTTTGACTATCTGATATCCTATCAAAGAGTCTACACTATCTGTTCTACTACCATCTAGTGGATATAGGTCATGGAAATCATCTACACCGTCACCATCTGTATCTGAGTTTACAGGGTTTGTTCCTGCTAGATACTCTTCATAATCACTCAGACCATCTCCATCACTATCAATATAGATACCATTTGTATCTATATTACTCACTAGTGGATTTAGTCCGTATGACACTTCCCATGAGTCTAAGAGACTATCACCATCTGTGTCTACAGCATTTAGATTACTATCTAGGAGATACATGCTACCTCTGTTTGTTAGGAGATCTATACGATAGGTATCATCTTCTACTAACTCAACTTCTATTAGCTCTAGAGGTTCACTTATATCATCATTGAGTGAGACTATCTCTATGAGTACCTCTCTCTGTTGAGCATCAAAGGTAACTCTCTCGGAAACACTCTCATAATCTACACCATTAGTAGCAGTACCCTTGAGAAGTATATTTATATTTAGTGGTTTATCTATATTACCACTCCTTTGTAAAGTAAAGCTTCTTCTATCTCCCTCAAATAGTCTGCTCTCACTGCTTAGAACAGTTACATAGTCTAGACCATCAATAAGAGTCAAGTCTATGCTCTCTTGTGCTGGTGATACAAGATAGTATTCTGGCACAGGCAATAGCTTGAGGCTTAACTGTTCATTTATCTCACTCTTTTCATCATATATCAGAGTCAGAGACAGATAAATCCTTTTATTTACTTTGTCATGTAGTTGAGCAGGGATATAGATTTTATCTCCCATTACTCTATCTTTCAATAGATCATAATTCTCTTGCTTTATTTTTCTGCCTATACCTGCATCTGGGTCTATATATAATCCATATACTGCCAATAATTCACTATCTGTTCCTAAAAGCTCATCATAGCTTTGATATGTACCATGTGTTACCTCTGAGATAGTACCACTATCATCAGATGAGATATATCGTGTCATTGTGAGGTTGAAGTCTTCATATGGAGTAGCATCTCCTTCTAATAGAATTGGCAACTCTAGAGTAGAACCTTCAAAAGCAATCTCCCCACTATACTCTATGCTAATCTCATAGCTTTTACTTTCACCTGCTTGTATATTCTCATCCAATACTAAGAGCTGACTATCATCTATAGAGATTTTTGCCTCTACAGCTGATGGTTTGTGAGCTCCTGTGTATAAACTTCCTGAATACCACAATAGTGCCATATCTGAGTTTTGTAGAAATTGATTCTCTATCACAAAGGAGCTATCAGTAAAGTCCGAGCCGCTCCTTAAATCTTTACCCTCACATAAGTAGTTTACTTTTACAGTAGTGATACTATTGCTCCCTTCTACAAAGAGACAATATTTTAGATCTTGATTCCCCTGTACTAAAAGCTCTGAGATATCAATAGTATCTTCTTTTTTGCTAGAGGCGTAGTTGAATTCAAAGTCTATTATTTTGTCACCATCCCCTACTATAAATATATCATCCCCTAATCCTCCGATTAGAGTATCGCTACCTAAACCACCAACTAGGATATCATTTTGTGTGGAGCCTGTTAAATCATCTTCTGCTATGCCTCCTAGTAGTATGACAGAGTTAGTTGTATCATTTGGAGCAGAGAGTTCTATTGGTCCTGCAGAGTAGCTAGCATCACAGACTATATACTCTTTCCATTTACTTAGGAGATATGCATTCATCTTCCACTTTTGTATACCTACTAGAGGATATGAAAATAGTGCAAACTCACCAATCTTTCCATCAAAAGGAAGAGTATAGCCACTAGATGTACCATATTGACCTGTAGCAAAGCCAAAACCTGTGATGCTAGATGCTGGGGTGTTTAGGTCTTGTGTATTGTAGAGTAAACCTCCTGCACTATGAGCATCATACTTCATATTTGTCTGTCCATTAAGGTAATGAACTCCTACGATACTACTATTATCCTCTGCTTTTAATGTTGATTGTCCATATATACGAGTATTGACCTCTCCGTAAGTGAAATAATGGTTATTAACTCCTAGATGGACATTGCTATCATTAAATAGAGTCATTTCCTTAGGAGTATTTGCCGAAAATACTGTATATATGGAGTGATTGCCTGATATATTTATGAGGTCGTCTATGTTGCTAGGTATAGGAAAGCTCAACATTTGATTATTTAGATTGTCACTTGTTATATAATTTGTTGCATCTATCCACCCTTGGCTATCTACATTTATACTATTTAGAGTCTCTTTAAACCCTGTACTATTAGTATCATACATATGCATAGAGAGATAATCTTGGCTATCTCCACTACGCCCTTGTATCTTGGATACACTTTGAGCTTTAAAAGCTTTTCCATCTATCCAGCGAGCTGGCCGTGCTATGTTGTCAACTTGTACTATATTTAGTGTAACATTCTTATCTGAGGTTAGCTCTGGTGGTTTTTCCAAGCTTAAAATCATTTTTTCTAGTGGTGGTGCTACAGCATTTGGGTCTAGTATGATAGTAGGGGTATAACGAAATATAATCTCTCCACTATTAAGTGTTGTTGCCGCAATTCTACTCCCAGATGCTAAAGCGGTATTTAAATCACCACTGTTATATATTTCCACTCCCGTAGGAATACTTTTAAATAGCACAGTAACATCTTCTACACTAAAGTCAGATACGCTCAAGCGTAACTGTGTTAGACCATTCTCAAAAACAGACACCTCATACTCATCTGCTTCACCTCTATCTCCTATGAGTACAGGCGTAGTATTGCTCGTTGTTGGGTCAGTGCCTCTGTTAAACTCTTCTAAGTTTGTCCAGCCATCTCCATCTGTATCTGCTGATGCATTGGCATCGGCTCCTGTTAGTCCATACAGCTCCTCCCATACATCTATCAAGCCACTGTTATCGCTATCTAGGTTATCACCTAAAACCTTGGAAGAGACAAAGAGATCTAGTCTCTGGTGGTTGGCACGATGCTCCTCACTGACACTAAAAAACCTCAAATTCTCATCTGAGATAAGTGCAAGCTCACCA
>DAOUPF010000332.1 GCA_030626265.1 Sulfurovum sp. | reverse complement strand
CTCTGCTATCTGATATCTACCTGTACTTACCTCTTCGATAACTACAAATGCTGGTTGTTTCTCTTGTTGTACTGACTCTTGTTGACTATTTTGTCCCCCACAGCCAGTTAGTCCTACACTCAGCATGGCTCCTAACCCTACTGATGCTGTAACTGCTGATAACGGTTTGATATATTTCATATTTGTTCCCTCAAATTAATTGTGTTATGATAGCAAAATAAAGTAAATTTATATTCCATCCATCTGTCTTGCATCAAACCTCTGTAACTCATCTCCCTCAAATCTAAATACTAGCTCTATAGGACGACAGCATACCTCGCAGTCTTCTATATACCCACTTGACTCATCTGAGCTATCGAGTATCATAGATATTTGCTCCCAACAGTAAGGGCAGGTAAAAAAATGCTCCATTTGCTACCCTGCCTTTAGTAAAGCTCTATCTAGCCATGCACTACTAAGCAGTCTCTTGAGATAGCCCAATATATATGTAGCTTTGGTGATATAGTATCTAGGATTTGGCTTATCTGTCAATATAATCTTGTGTACTACACTAGCTACTGCATCTGCCTCTTCATTGAATGGTACTCTCTTTCCAGTTCCAGCCAAGCTACTCTTGTACTTGTCTTTAAATATAGAGTTTTCTATATCTACATTTTTCTCTAGCATTTTCATAGCTGTTTTACGAAAGTCACTAGTGATAGGTCCTGTGTTTAGTAGTACAGGGTATATATCTGTATCTTGAAGCTCTAGGCGGAGAGTATCAGTTAGCCCCTCTATAGCGTATTTGCTAGCATTGTAAGCACCTCTACTAAACATTGAGACGATACCCAGTACAGAGCTATGCTGAATGATCTTGCCACTCCCCTGCTTTCGCATCACTGGTATGATCTGCCTAGTACACTCATGCAATCCAAATACATTGGTCTCAAACTGCTCTTTGAGAACTGAAGTCTCTATATCCTCTATAGCTCCTACCTGACCATACCCTGCATTGTTGAACCATACATCTATCTCACCTTCTATCTCCAGTACACTCTCTATGACCTGAGTTATCTGCTCTGGCATTGTCACATCAAGCTGCATAGCATGGTCAAAGCCTAGCTCTTTTAGCATATCTACATCTTCTTGGTATCTTGCAGTTGGGTAAACTGTGATAAACCTACTCTGCAAAAACTTAGCAGTCTCTAGTCCTATACCTGTAGAGCATCCCGTGATTACTATATTTGTCTGTCTTTTCATTGTGATTTACCTTTATTAAATTTATTATCTTTTTTCAAGATTTTCTTCATCTCTCTATCAAAGTCTGATTCTATTTTTTGTATTTTATTGAACTTTGTATACTCATTATAAGCTTTTTCTTCTGCTTGACTTCTTGAGATTAACCCATTATTCTCAAGTACCTGATATTCGTTAAACTCTAAAAATTTATTTACAGAATTTGACAAACTCTCCATAGTAAAAGTTGTATGGTTTTTTATGATTCTTTCAATGTAATCAAAATAACCACTTATCGCACTCTCTAAATCTTTTATCTCATCGAGACTTAGATAATTTTTTGCTATGACCGTATCTGATTTGAGTACTCTACCATCTGGTGAGTTTTTCCAAGTTTGTAAGCCCATAAATGGCTTGCTTTGATCTGCTTGTTTGTAAATTATTTCTGATGATGTTTGTCCACTAATTGCAAAATGAAATTTATTTTGAACAGATGAGTAAAAGTTCTTTGTAGCTTTGGAGTTTTTATCATAATCTATGCTACACTCTGCAAATATATCTGTAATCTGCTGATATATTCTCCTCTCACTGGTACGAATAGAACGAACTCTCTCAAGCAATTCTCTAAAATAGTCTTTGCCAAAGTATTTGCCATTTTTCATCCTATCATCATCCATAGCAAAGCCTTTGATGATATACTCTTTTAGTACTTTAGTAGCCCATATTCTAAACTGTGTAGCTTTTGAAGAGTTCACACGATAACCTACTGATAAGATTGCGTCAAGGTTATAGTATTTTATAGTTGACTGTTGTGTTTTATCATCCATCGCTCCATGCTTAGTGGGTAGTTCCAAAATGGAACATACCACTTTTTCATCTAGTTCTCCACTATCAAATATATTTTTCAAATGTTTTGTAATAGCAGGTCGTTGCACTCCAAAAAGTTCAGCTATCCTTTTCTGTGGCAACCAAACAGTCTCATCATGCATGTAAATCTCTACTTTTATATCACTATTGGGTGTAGTATATAGTAGAAATTCTGTTAGCTCATCTTTTAATGTTAGGTTATTCACTTAGCTTAGCCTTATTTATCCCGTATTATGCAATAGAATTATAAAAATAGTGCTTAGTGCTTGTATTTAGGGTATTTGCAAGAAATTTGAGTTTAACCCATAGGTTAAGCGATGATTTCTTGTGAATGCCCTAG
>DAOUPF010000389.1 GCA_030626265.1 Sulfurovum sp. | reverse complement strand
CTGAAGCCATACATGAATATCATGCTAAAATCATTGGTGTAAATGGGCTAGGATATAATGACTTGGTTTCCAAGATAGCCAATGATGTTAAAAGAACTCCAAGATTTACAAAAAAGATAAATATAGAACAGCTTAGTCGTTTTCGTGCCTGCTTACAAGATGAAAAGGAACAGATATTTCATGATAGAGTTATAAGTTTCCTCCAAGACCTCAAGGATGAGTATGGAGAGCTATAGAATTATCATATCAGGCAAAGTACAGCATGTCTATTACCGCAAATTCGTCTCTCAAGCCCTAATGCGTCTTCGCATACAAGGATACATCCAAAATCTAAATGATGGCACTGTAGAGGTCATAGCACTTATTTATGATGATGAGTATGATTCTGTAAACAAAGCTCTAAAAGAAGGCTCTCCATTGAGTAGTGTTGATGATATCACTTCTACTATAATCGAAGAAGATGATATCATATATGATGGATTTGAGATAAGATATTAAATTGACAATATCTTATCTCAATTCTTGACCTTATCCTTATAGATAATATTCTTCTCTTTTGCTTGTACTTTTATCGCATCGTATACTTTGTAAGAGAATGAATTTTTTACTTTTTTCTCATCTGCCTTAGACTCTATATAGGAAGAACGCTTTTTTTGTAGAGTAAGTATCTTGACTTTTAGTCTGTCTCTTTTTGCAATCTTTTTTGCTACATACTCTTTTTGCTCTTTTTTATTCATCTTTTGCATGACTTTTGGCAACACTTTTGTATCTAGCTTGTCAAGAGACACCTTGTTTTCTGCTATATCTTGTAGTAGCTCATTGGTTCCATACATATTTTTCTTGCCACTTTTACTTAGGTTATATGAGCTTCGTCTAGCTTTTACACTGCTTGATAGTTTACTCTTCATCACCCTAGAGGCTACTGCTTTTTCATGAAACTCTCTCTGCATTTTTATGCTACCATAGTACATCCTGTCATCTTCTATCATATCAGTTAGTTCTGCTATCTCATCATCAAATGGGGTATCTATGGCTAGTCCACTGGCATCAGAGTCTACCTGTATGTATTTACCATTTACTCTTTTTGCAATGTCTATCCATACTTTGCGAGTATTCATATTAGTAGCCATCTGTATGGTGTTGATAGTTATAGCTTTTTTGTTGGCTATGCGGCAGCTCTTTTTATAGTCTATATCATTGCTATAATCCATATGTGGACCTTGATCACCTACTAGGAAAACCGTTCTATATGCATTCTTATCAGTAGACCATTTGATATCACTTAGTGCTACATATATCGCTTCGTTGACACTCTCTAGCGTATCACCACCACCTCTAGCCTTGAACTCCATGAGCTTGGCATATACGGCATCTATATCGGAGTTTAGATCTACTACTTTAGTGACATATTGATCTCCTCTGTCTCTGTATGCTACGAGCCCTATCTTTATCTCAGGAGCTGGGTCACTCTGGCTGAGGCTTGTGGCTATAGACCATATCTTTTCCTTGGCAGTTCCTATGAGACCTTCCATACTACCAGTGGTATCTAGTACAAATACTACCTCTACTATAGGTTTTGGATCTTGTGGATTGGCAGATTTGGCTTGTATAAATACAGTTAATGTAATGAGCAGACTTAATATGATTTTTTTCATGAGAATCCTTTATACTGAATATTTCTGGTTTATGTTGGTATATGATTATTATAGGAAAGTTTGATTAATGGAGTGCTAACCATCTATTTACAAATATTTAGATAAAATCACATAACAATACACACCTCATAGGATGATTTAAAATGACAAAACCACTACTCATAGAAATCGGCGTAGAAGAGTTACCAGCCGTTCCGCT
>DAOUPF010000080.1 GCA_030626265.1 Sulfurovum sp. | reverse complement strand
GCACCAAATGCAGATGCTACTGTAGCTACCTTATTGCCTATGCTCCCAAGTCCTATAATGCCCCACTGTTTGCCAGATATCTCAAAATATGGCTTGGATATATCTGTAAATAGCTCTCCCTTTGACCACTCTTTGTTTTTGACTGTTTTATTGTAATACTCTAGCTTTTCTATGAGATATAGAGCCAGTGCAAATGTATGTTGTGCCACAGACTCAGTCGAGTATCCAGCTACATTTTTGACCTCAATGCCAAGCTCTTTGGCTGCATCTAAGTCTACATTGTTCATCCCTGTCGCGGTGATACATATAAGTTTTAGATTTTTAGACTGCTCCATTATGCTGCGGTCTATTATGACTTTGTTTGTTAGTATGATATCAGCATCTATGGTTCTTTTGGCTGTCTCTTGTGCTTTTGTGCTATCATATCTGATAAGCTCACCAAACTGCTCTAGAGGAGAGAGGTTGAGATCCTCCCCAAGTGTTTTTGCATCTAGTAATACGAGTTTCATTTTCTCTCCTTAATAAAGTGGTACAGCTGACTCTTCGCTACACCCAGAGTCACTGAGGATAGAGGCACTACAGCCCCCATCATCAGAGTTGTATATCTGTGATGGAGCAGTGTCTTTTGGAGCGGACTTGTCTCCTGTAGCTTTTTGATCTGAAAAATACTCTATGATACTTTTGTCACCTTTTATGACACTGTTTATATCACCTTTTTTGACGACTAGTACAGGTATCTGCGTGATGTTAAGTCTCTTGATAAATGCGATGACTGTAGTGTCTCTCACAGATACTAGTGTATGTGCTATATTTTTCTCAGCAAAGAACTTTTTGACATTTGTGCAGTGAGGGCAGTTGTCAGAGTATATGAGATAAGTGCCATCCTCAGCAAAGAGTATTTTGTTCTGTGGGATTGCCATAGACGCAAGTGATATAAAGAGTGCTATGATAGCAGGCATCGCGTAGAGTAAGTACTTCCAGTTGGATAGTAGAGCTATGAGTAGTAGTAGTCCATAAACGCCCATACAGAACGAACAAGGTTCAGGATTAGCAAATATCTGATATCCTATCATGATAGATTCAAAAGCAATCGCAGCATAAAGTACGCTATAGAAAACAGTCTCAAACTCTTTTCTCTTCAGTGATAGAAACCCAAGAAATGAGATGGCTATAGCACCTGCTGCTCCAAAATAGTTGAGATAAAGTGAGTCAAACTTTAGTAGCTCAGCAGCTAGTTCACACCCTGTAGTAGTACATATAGAGCTCTTTTGTATCTTGAGATAAGTCTCTAGGATAATATAGGCAAAGAGAATGAGTGGTGATATCACTCGACTGAAAAAATGCATTAAATTCCTTTTTAATTGTCTATAATGTTTTCTACTATTTGGGTAGCTTGTTTTTTTGCACTTTCGACTTCATCTAGGACTAGGCTGACAGCCATTCTTCTGCCTATATGTGATTCTGGCTTACCAAAGACTCTTACGAAGCTATTGGCTGTAAATGCACTATCTGGTACCTCTAGTATGGGATTGTGATTCTCATTTTTGGCTTTATATGCTCCACATGCACCAGATCCATAAGTAGTATAGTCAAGTGGTAGTCCAAGCACAGCTCTGATATGTAGGGCAAACTGGCTCTGACTTTGTGTGATGAGCGTGACCATTCCTGTATCGTGAGGACGAGGAGATAGCTCTGAGAAATAAACTTCCTCGCCTTTGACGAAGAACTCTACGCCAAATATACCTCTACCACCCAGCCCATCAGTAACTGCTTTGGCAATCTCTTGGGCTTTCTTTAGAGCACTATCACTCATCTGCATAGGTTGCCATGATAGTACAAAGTCACCGTCCTTTTGGATATGACCTATAGGCTCACAAAATGTAGTACCTGTCTCATTGCGTACAGTAAGCAGTGTAATCTCATAGTCAAACTTCACAAACTCCTCAACTATCAACTCACTAGCATCTCCTCTAGCCTCTTTGGCTATTTCCCAAGACTTTCCTATATCCTCAGCTGATTTGGCGATACTCTGTCCATGTCCAGAACTACTCATCACTGGCTTGATAACACATGGGAATCCTATCCTCCCTGCAGCACTCTCAAGCCCCTCTAGTGTAGTGACAAACTCATAGCCACTAGTAGTCAGTCCTAGCTCTTCAGATGCAAATACACGGATGTTTTTGCGGTTCATAGTTTTGTTGACTGCCTCAGCGTTGGGTATGACATGGAAGCCTCTTTTTTCTGCTTCAAATAGAGCAGAGATAGATATGGCTTCTACTTCTGGGAGGATATATGTTGGTTTCTCTTTTTCTATGACTTCTAGTACAGCGGCCTCATCTTGCATGTCTATAGCATATGCTCTGTTGGCTACTAGATGTGCAGGTGCATTTTCATACTTGTCTACAGCGATGACTTCGATACCAAGTCTTTGAGCCTCTATAGCGACCTCTTTACCCAGCTCACCAGAGCCTAATAGCATGATTTTGATAGCGTTTTGTTGGAGTGTAGTAGTAAATGTCATATTAGGAAACCTTCAAGATAATATTATTGTGATTTTATCAAAAAAATAGTAATTGATGGTTAATAGAATATAAGTTATACTTCTCTTATGAATACCCTGCATATTTATCCCACATCAAGAGCCCTTAGAACGGTCAGTTCAAAACACAAAGAGATAGATACTCTATTGCCTTCTCTCATGCGTATGGATGAGTTTGAACAGAGGTCTATACTACTGGAAAATAGGACTCAGATTGACCCTATGCAGAGGATATTGTTTTTACGAGAAGCAGCGAGTTTTGAAGCATTTGGAGAGTTAAAATTTGACCTTGAGTTGGTACGGTTTTTTACCAAAAGTGATGCTATATTTAAATTTTTTGAAGAGCTATCTGCTGAGCATATCAGCTTCGATACTCTAACCCAAGCTGATGCTTATGCAGAGTTTGATTTGCATATAAGTATACTAGAGAGACTTTTCAACAATTATAGAGATTTGCTAGATGCCAATGGCTTTACTGATAAAGCTTTTATCCCTAGTAGTTATAAAATCAATATGGGATTTATACAGACTTATGAGCAGATAGAGATACACCTAGAAGGCTATATCAGTCTATATGAGTTGGAGCTTTTAGAGAAGATATCAGAACTATGTGAGCTCATTGTACACTATACTACAAGTAGATTCAACACCAAGATGCAGGAGAGATTTGAAGGCTTGGGAGTCAAGTTGCCAAACCGTTCTCATGTAGTCTTTAGCTTATCTAGCAAAGAGATTATATCCCAAGAGATAAACCGAAGTAGTATAGATGCCAAGGTGATATCTGTAGAGGAGAGAGGTGAGCAGGTAGCTATCGCTTTTATAGAGATAGAGCAGATGGTAAGCCAAGGTATAGACCCAGAAAATATAGTTTTGGTGCTACCAGATGAGAAGTTCAAGGAGCACTTTACTCTCTATGATGCACACAACAATCTAAACTTTGCCATGGGCTATGACTACAGCAAAGGGCATATCTACAAGTCCCTAGAGGCTCTTTATAGATACTGGCAGAGTCATGATGAAGAGAGCAAATATCTAGTAGAGAGATATGGAATTAGTCTAGAGGATGTAGACAAGGTCTCAGCTACAAAACGATGTGATATAGGGCAGTTTTTCTCTACTATAGATGGCTTGAAGTTATTAGATAGTCCTTTAGTAGATGGAGAGGAAAAAGAGAAATATAGCGAAAGAGTACAGGAAAAATATCAGCATTTCTTGAAAATATTTGTCTCACAGGAGCTAAGTATAAAGGAGTGGCTATTTCTATGGCTCAAGACATTGTCAAAAATCACTATAGATGATGTACGAGGTGGACTCATCACTGTCATGGGTGTGTTGGAGACTAGGGGAGTGACTTTCGAGGGAGTAGTGATTGTGGATTTCAATGAGGGCATAGTCCCAACCACCTCGAGCAAAGATCAGTTCCTCAACTCACAAGTAAGAGCATATGCAAATCTACCAACTAAAAATGACAGAGAAGCTCTACAAAAACAGTACTATCAGCGACTACTAGAGGGAGCAACAAGCTCTAGTATCATATACAGTACCAGTGACAGCCGTCTACCCTCAAAGTTCCTCTATGAGCTAGGGCTAGATAATGCGATAGCTACCCAAGCAGAGTTCGATATACTATATAATCAGCCCTCACAACTAATCACTGAAAATGATCCAATAGTAGATGACTTTAGAGCTCATGATATAACATGGTCAGCATCTAGACTGAGAGTATATCTAGAGTGCAAAAGAAAGTACTATCATCGCTATATCCAAAAGATAAAGCCCAAAGATGACGATGAGCTAAATGAGGGAGCATTCCTGCACTCACTATTAGAACACCTGCATAGAGAAGAAGATAGCTTCGATAATAGAGAGGAGATGCAAAAAGGTATAGATAGATTACTAGGTATACTTTTGCCTCTTGATGATGCCAAGATATCATACCAAAAGCTACTATGGAGAGAGAAGCTAAAAGGCTTCATCCGCTCCCAAATAGAACATTTCAAATCTGGCTGGAGAGTAGTAAGCAGAGAGCTAGAAGCCCAAGGAGACATAGGAGGGTTGCAGTTCAAAGGACGCATAGACCGCATAGACCAAAATGCCACACACACCCTAGTACTAGACTATAAAAGCGGACAGACCAAAGATGCAAACAAAGTAAAAAACCTAGAGACACTCACAGACTTCCAGATGAGTATCTACCACCAAATCCTACAAACAAAATATCAAAATATCAATCTAGCTTTTCTAAAGATATTTGAAAATGGAGAACTAGAAGAGATCACAGCACTAGAAGAGAAAAATGAACTACTATTTGAACATATAGCAGAGCTAAAACAGACTAGAAGTTTTGTAGCAGAGAAATGCGAGGAGTTGCAGAGATGTAAATGGTGTGAGTTTACTTTGATGTGTGGGCGAGGGGAGTATCTATGATGATGGAAGTGGAGAGTTCACTCCCACCGCTCTTGGAAGTGAAGGCTTCAGCCTCACCTATAAACTTTAGTTACTTAGAGTCTTTTATATCTTACTGATAATCATGGCTTTTGGTGGGACTGAAGTCTCCACTTCCGTAAAATGACAATATGATATATTTTTGAATATATATTGAAATATATAGTATTATGGTTTAAATTCTAATATAGGGAATATTATGTCAAATACTGAGGAGTTAAAAGATTAGACTTAATAGGTACCTTATTTTATTTGACACAAAAACATAATTATACTATAATTATAAAAAAGGAGTTATTATGCAGGTTTCACTTATAGATATAGGTACAAGTAAAGGCATACGCATACCATCGTCTGTACTCAAAGAGATGGATGCTCCCAAGTGTTTTGAGTTGCGTATAGAAGAGAGTAGTATCGTACTTGATGTAGTAGAAGAACCTCGCAAAGGTTGGGGTGAGAAGTTTGAGCAGAGTAACAATGCACTACTAATAGATGATATCTTAGATGTGGATGAGTGGGATGAGATATAAACAATATAGTGTTGTGATAGTAAATCTCAATCCTACAGTAGGTTCTGAGATACAGAAGACTAGACCTTGCTTAGTAATATCGCCTAATGAGATGAACTATAGTAATGTCATAGTAGCTCCTATGACTTCAAAAAAGAAAGATTACCCCACAAGAGTGCAACTTAAAGTAGACAGTTTTATTGTGCTTGACCAGATAAGGACAATCTCTGTAAAAAGAATAGTAAAAGTGACGGACACAAAAGTGAGTAAGAAAAAGATAGATGAAGTCAAAAAGTTGATTAAAACTATGTTGGTGGATTAGAGTGAGTAATAATCCAAACTTCAAACCCTACCTAGCCTACTCAGCCTCAGCAGGATCAGGCAAGACATTTGCGCTCTCTGTTCGCTATATATCTCTACTTTTTATGGGGGAGTCTCCTAGTAGTATACTGGCAGCCACATTTACAAACAAAGCAGCAGCAGAGATGAGGCAGAGGGTGGTGGATTCTTTGCGTGTGATTGGAGATAATGAAGCTTCCAATGAAGCATTTTTGGAAGCCGTATTGGAGCAGACTGGGTTTTCTAGGGAGGAGCTTTTTAGAAAACAGCCAGAGGTGCTGGCTAGGTTTTTGGCTTCTAGTTCTTATATCGTGACGCTAGATAGCTTCTTCTCATCTATACTGCGTTCTGCATCTTTGGAGCTGGGGCTTGAGCCTGACTTTGTGACCAAGGAGCAGGGTGATGATGAGCTGGAGATGCATTTTTTGGAAGAGGTACAGGCAGAAGGGTTGCTCTCAAATCTAGTGAAACTCTCTATGGATATAGAAGACAAAAGATTTGGCAAGATATTTGACTTGATGCAGAACTTTTACAAAGTAGATCCACTACTACCAAAGCAAGAGGATAGTAGTCAAGTCCTACCCAAACAAGAGGAACTCTGCGAGAGTCTTCGTTGTGATATGATATCAGCCCTCACAGATGCAAAGGCAGCTACTAGATGCATAAAACAGTTTG
>DAOUPF010000159.1 GCA_030626265.1 Sulfurovum sp. | reverse complement strand
GCCCTAAGAGATATCAATGGCACAAGCGATATAGCTAACAATGCCAAAGATGGGCCAAAAGAGATCAAATTTCGTATCAATAAATATGGTCAATCACTTGGATTTAATGAAGCGAATCTAGTCACATCTCTGAGAGGTCTATTTCTAGAAGCAGAATATGGCAAGATGTTCAGCGACTCTGGACTCATCCGTATAAAGGTAGCAAACCCATCCAAAGATGACAACTATGATCTCTCATCTCTTCACATCAGCACACCCGATAGACAGCACTTCGTACAGCTGAGTGAGATAGCAGACTTCACATACAAAACAAGCCTACTGAAGCTATACAAAGATGGAGGCAACAGAACATGGACACTCACAGCTAGAACTGACAAAAAGATCATACTCCCTAGCGAAGTAATGAAGCAGATAAAACCTCTACTATCTAAACTAGAAGCAAAAGGCATCACTATAGATATAAAAGGTGAAGAGAAAGAGAATGCACAAGTACAAAAAGAGATGGGTCAAGCAGCTATCATCGCAGTATTTTTGATCTTTATCTCTCTAGTATGGATGTTCAACTCTCTAGCCTTGCCACTCATCACCATATCTACAATCCCTCTCTCAATCCTAGGAGCACTCATAGGAACACATCTACTAGATGTCAACCTCACAATGCCAGGTATTATGGGTATGGTAGGTTTAGCAGGAGTGGTTGTCAATGATGGCTTGATAATGCTAAGTTTTGTAAAGGGCTCCCAGACTTATGATAAGCTACTAGAGAAAGCACAGATGCGTCTAAGACCTATATTCTTAACCTCTATAACTACAGTTTTAGGACTATCCACTCTGATGTTCTTTGCTAGTGGACAGTCTCTCATCATACAACCTATGGCTATAGCTCTTGGATTTGGAGTAGCATGGTCAACACTACTCAACCTCATATACACACCACTCATGTATGCAGTAGTCTATAGAGTAAAAAAAGATGATGATACATATAAGGGGAAGAATTTTAAGACGACATAGAGGTATCTTTCTTTAGTTCTCCACACTATCCGTATCGATAGCCAAATCAGAGGAGACACATATGGGCAGTATCAGTCAACAAGAGATATTTTCAGCCTCTTGTTGAGCTAATTTACTAAAAGCCTGCTGATTTTGAAGTACTTCTTCTAGGATCTGCTGCTCCATAAAATATATTATCTTTTATCATGATACTCTGAATGGCACCCATGGCAGATTTTTTAGATATTTTATGCCCCTTTGCTTCAAGTAATTTAATTGTATCTGGACTAAAACCTTCTTCTACTCTTATCTCATCAGGTAGCCATTGATGGTGTAATCTTGGTGCACTTACTGCCGCCAATATGTTTAAATTATGATCAATTACATTTGATATAACTTGTAATGTAGTAGTAATAATTCTAGACCCACCAGGACTTCCTGTTACAAGAAAGTTTTTGCCATCTTTTTTTACAACTGTTGGAGACATAGAACTTAACATTCTTTTGTTAGCTTCAATTTTATTAGCTTCTCCTCCTATTAAGCCATATGCATTTGGAACACCTGGTTTTGAAGAAAAATCATCCATCTCATTATTTAGTAGAAATCCTGCCCCTTCAACGATAATTCCTGAACCATAAGAGAAATTTATAGTATAAGTATTTGATACAGCATTACCATATTTGTCTACTATTGAAAAGTGTGTTGTCTCACTACTTTCATAACCAGGAGCATCACCTGCTTTTAAAGTTTTAGCTTGTGTAGCTTTATCATTCAATGGAACAATTAAACTCTTGGCATATTTTTTAGATATTAAACCTTTTGTAGGCACTTTTACAAAATCTGTATCTCCCAAATATGTTGCTCTATCAACATAAGCTCTTTTCATGCTCTCCGCTATTACATGGATAGTTGCTGCACTATTATGACCTAGTTGTCCTATATCATAATTTTCCATCATATTTAAAATCTGTACTACATGTATACCCCCTGAACTTGGAGGTGGCATTGAAAATACATCATATCCTCTATAGTTTCCATGAATTGGTTTTCTAATAGTTGGTGCATAGTTTGCCAAATCTTCTTTTGTTATATAACCGCCATGTCTTTCCATCTCTGCGACAATTAAATCAGCAGTTTTACCTGTATAGAACTCTTTTGCACCATATTGAGAGATTCTTTTTAGTGTATTTGCTAAATCTTTTTGAACAAATAATTCACCTGGTTGATAAACACTACCATCTTTTTTATAAAATATTTTTTTGCTTGATTCGAACTTAGTTAATCTCTTCATTTTAGAAGTTGTACCTTTAGTAAATCGAGGAGGAATAACAAAACCTTTATCTGCCAATCTTATCGCAGGTTCCAAGGCTTTTTGTAGTGAAATAGTTCCATAATTTTCCAAAGCAAGTGCAAGTCCTGCAACACTTCCAGGTACACCTGCTGATCTGTGTGAAAATCTAGATAATTCTTTATTTACATTTCCATCTTTATCTAAAAACATATCTCTATATGCTTTTGCTGGTGCTTTTTCTCTATAATCAATAGCATCAACTTTTCCACTTTTGTCATTTGAGATTATCATAAAACCACCACCTCCAATATTGCCCGAACGAGGTTGAGTTACAGCAAGTGCAAATGCTGCTGTGACAGCAGCATCTATGGCATTGCCACCATCTTCTAAGACTTTTAAAGCCTCATCTGTAGCTACAGAATGACTAGTCACAACCATACCATTCGTCGCCTCAACAGGAACTGAACGATCACTTTCTAAAATAGAAGCTGCATTCACATTAAAAACCAATAACAATGTTGTTAAAAAAACAATACATATCTTTTTCATATTAAATCCTTTTTGATTATATAAATACTTTGTGTAGATTTAAGTGCCAACTTAAATCAAACATTAGAGCCACTTGTAGATTGCCCGAAACAACTTACAATTTAAGCTAAATTAGATTTTCAAAAAGCCCTTTAAGACCTCATAAATGTTATAATCTTCTACCAAAAACATTAAACATTAAAACATTGCAAAAAACTATACAAGACTTTTTATGACAAATATTGTACCAAATCTATCTAAAATGTGGAATAAAGTTCTCCAGAGTATTCAAAGAGCTAAGTGACTTGTAGATAGCCCAAAAGACTCATGAGAAGTTTATAGAAGAGTATCTCAAAGATAAAACATTAAAGCATGAAGTAAACAGTGGTAATTTAGAGAAAATGGGCTAGAAAACTATGAGATTGTAGTTTTCTAGCCTGAAGTCAGTTTTTTGAAATGGCAAATCTAGCTTAGTAGATACTCATTGACTCGGTGAGATTGAATTTGCAAGTGGCTCCATAAAATAGACTGAATGAGTTAATGAAAACATGCGTTAGCTTTCCTCAATTTGATGCTCATAAGAAGCAGAGACTAATATCGGGTTTTGTCGTTTGAACTCTTCATCATCAAACACAAACCGAAAGCTATTCATGTACTCCACAAGTATCTCATAAGCATCCCGAATCTCCTGAAACTTCTGAGTACTACCACCTGACATATCAGGGTGATATATGCGTGAGAGCTTTAGATATCTCCTTCTCACATCTTCTTGGCTTGTCAAAGAGAGTAATCCCAAAGTCTCTACTGCATCTTCAAATTCGTCTAGGGATACTGTGTGCATTAAGAATCCTCTTCCCTACGATAAAAAGCCTTTCGGTAGACCTCCATCTCCTCTCGTTTTCCTATAGCAATAATATGAACAATCAATTCTCCACCTAAAATCTCATAAACAATACGAACTTTTTTCTTAGCTACATAAACTTTGTACATTCCTGTCAAATCTAAGTTATTTTTATTGCCCAAAGGCAGTCCAATCTCAGGAGAGCTTTGTAGTTTCAAAAGTTTCTTAAAAACTAAAATCCTTATAGATTGATCAAGCTCTTTTAAATCTCTTCCTATTAGTGGGTGATTTTTAATCTCATACATTTTACAAGGACTTTAAATCTATATCAAACTTCTCTGCCATCTCTTCCATAGAGATATATTCAGATACAGGAGTCATTTTTCTCTCTTGTACAACTCTGTATATCTCAGTATGCTCAGCATCTATGAGATCTTGCTCTATATTTTTCAAGCGAGAATACTCTTCTGTAGATAAAACTACTACTTCCAATCTATTGTTTTTCAGAATACCTATCTTTTCAATAGTATTGTTTTTAATATCTTTCAAAAGACTACTTATCTGCTTTGTAAAGTCAGTTATAGAAAAAAGTTCATTCTCTGCATATTTTACCATGATATTTGTCCTTTTATTTACTAGTATATTTACCTGTTAATATTATAGTGAATTTAGGGTTAAGTTTAGGTGAATATACATATGTCCATCATGTAATAATACTTGAAACGCTGTAGGTCGGGGCCCTCCCCCGACATCTATACGGCATAAATCAAAATCATAATAGACCCAAGATATTGGCATGATAAATTTTCATTG
>DAOUPF010000003.1 GCA_030626265.1 Sulfurovum sp. | reverse complement strand
GCTGAACCTGCTCTTTTGGCTATTGCTATAAAAGCACAAGAGATTAGTCATGGTAGTATAAAACAGACTTCATTGAGGATTGTGGTAGCATTAGGTGTTGCGATTGGTATAGGGCTCGGAGCATATCGTATAGTAGCAGGTGATCCTATACACTACTATATAGTTGCAGGTTATATATTGGTGATTATATTTACATATTTTGCACCCAAATATATAGTACCTATTGCTTATGATAGTGGAGGTGTGACTACATCTACGGTCACTGTACCATTGGTTGCAGCTCTAGGGCTAGGACTTGCGGAAAATATAGAGGGAAGAAACCCTCTGATAGATGGCTTTGGATTGATTGCGTTTGCGTCACTATTTCCAATGCTTACAGTCATGGGATACGGTATGTATGCCCAATATCAAATCAAGAAGAAAGGAGCAGAGTCGTGAAATTTACAGCACTAGTTACTGTAATCCCAGACAAGGATGAAGAGGAGGCTATCAAGATAGCCAAAGAGGCAGGAGCAGGTAGCGTGACTATCATGCATGGTAAAAATATCGGACTTGAAGAGAAGAAGGTATTTTTCGGATTGACACTAGAGGAGAATGTATCGGTACTGCTTTTTATCATGCCTAGAAGAGTCTCTATGAAAGTCATGAAGGCAATTAGAGAATCGTTTGATCTAGACAATCCAGAGAATAGTGGTTTGGCATTTACTATACCACTAAGCCATGTGGCAGGATTGGATACGCAAGAGCTTCACCAGTTTGAACACAGCATTAGACATATGTTATAAATCCAAAATATGCAATAGAGATAAAAGGAGAAAAGATGTTAGTAGCAAGTGTAATGACCCCCAAAGATGAGTTGGTATTTGTATCGCCTATGGCGACAGTGAGAGAAGCTTTGATGACTATGAAAAAGCACAATATCCGTTCAGTGATAGTAGACAAGACAAATGATAGTAGCGGATATGGACTGCTCACTTTTAAAAATATTTTGCAGAGTGTAGTAGCTGAAGATGGAGATGTAGATCTGCTCAATGTTTATGATATAGCAGCACGTCCAGCTGTATCAGTATCCAGACAGCTAGATGTCAAATATGCAGCCAAAATGATGGTACAAAATAGTATAAAACGACTGATAGTCTCAGACAACAATGTAATCTATGGACTTTTAACTATGACAGATATAGTAGAGGTCATAATGGACAGCATGGAAGAGACTATGCCAGTATCAACCTAAAAGGTGATACTGGATTGCATTTTATATATTAAGGGGTAGAATTAATCAGCCTCACATGTAGTATTGTTAAATGTAAAACTCGTTGAGCTGCCACATGATATAAATTGTGTTGTCGAACAATGTGTACGGCTAGGGTCATTATAGTATACATCAACTCTCCAGTTATCATCGCAATCATTAGAATCTACCGTAAAACTTTGACTTCCCCCTTTATGAATGCCATCACCATCAATAACTACAGCATTAAAAAAATCCCCAACTACACCTGCTTGAGCATCTACGATTCTAAAAGTAGAACTTGAACTATTAATTATTGTAAATGATTGTTCAGTATCATCATCTACACCTTCTAGAGTTTTAGTCTCACACCCTGCTATGAAAAACACAGACATCAAGCTTATCATCAAAAGTTTAATCGTTTTCATCTCTTCCTCCTTAAATATTTATAATCCAAGCACCCCTCCCCAAAAAAAGATGCCACCTCCTTATATCTTAGAGATAAACACTCCCATACAAATATTATAACCACAAAATGTGCTAAAAATGTGCTAAAATGAGATTTTTACATAGATTTGGATAAAATTTTTTATGATTATTAAGTATATTAGACTTTTAAAAGTTGTTTTTTTACTATTTGCCTTTATCTCTGCATTTAGTGAAGCAAGTATCATAAATATAGCTACGCAGAGTAAAATATCACTTTTGGAAAGTAGTAGTATTTATCTGGATGAAGGAGACCTCACTCTAGAAGAGATAGTAGCGAGAGGTCTGTTTAAATCTTATAAAAAACCTTATATTAATATTGGTACGAGTCCAAAAACTGTTTGGGTCAAGTTTGCACTGCATAATAACTCTCAAAAACCTATGCAAAAAACTCTGGTGATTAGCTCTCCTATGTTAGAGAATATCTCTCTATATACAGATTCTCTTGGTTCGGCTCTGCTAAATGGTCGTGAGCATAGTACCCGTGAGCATAGTACACTTTTTTACCGATATACTATTGATATAGAGGCAAAGGCAACGACTAAGTATTATCTCAAAGTCAAATCTTACTACTCTCCTGTTGATTTTGGGCTTACTCTCCAAGATGAGAAAGACTATCTAGCAGAGGATATGTCCCAGCAGCTTATTGCAGTGATGCTTTTAGGTGTGATTATGGCACTTATGTTATATAACTTTTTAATTTCCTTACATACTAGAGACAAGAGTTATCTCTACTATAGTATCTACCTTTTTGCTTTGGTATATCATCAGGTGAGCTATCTAGGGTTGACTCAGATATATCTGCCATCTACCTTCAATGCCATAGATATACAAATACCCAATCTCAAGGGAACTTTCATCATAGTCTCTTCATCACTATTTGCAATGAATTTTCTCAAGACATATACCATGCCTACATTGAATAAAATCTATAAATTATTTATCTCTTTTAGCATCATAAATGTACTTATCTCTTATCTATTTGATATCCGTAGTATGAATATAATAGCTATGATAGCGATACTTTATGTGGCTTTTACTTTGATATCAGGGGTTATATCCTATATGCATGGCAATAAGCAAGCTAGGCTTTTCATTGTAGGGTTTTTACTATTATTTATATCCTATATGATGCTAGCACTTGATGCGTTGGGGGTTACTTCTATTATGCAAGAGTATAGAAGTATATTGGCATGGAGCACAGCGATTGATGCACTGATACTTTCTCTAGCATTTGCTGATCGATATATCATACTACAGCAGGAAAAAACAGAAGTAGATAGGCTTATATTGAATGAGTCTAAACATAGAGAAGAGATAGTACAGGAGGAGGTTACAAAGAAGACATCTCAGCTAAATCAAGCACTAATGATAAAAGATATACTACTCCAAGAGGTACATCATAGAATCAAAAATAACTTACAAATCATACTCTCTATGATACGATTACAAAATGATAAAATCAAAGATGATGATATAGCAAAGAAATTAACTGACTTAGAAAATAGAGTTAATGCTATCTCAAAAACATATGAGCTTCTTCTATCTAGCGATAATTTAGAAAATATTGATATGGAGACATATATAGAGTCTCTTCTTGTGGATATATCTGCTACTTGTGATAGTGCAAAGTGTCATATAGAGATAAAGACTGACATAAATGCTATTGTCCCTCTAAGAGAGTCTATATATATTGGCTTGATTATCAATGAACTAGTTACCAATGCTTACAAATATGCTTTTGATATAGGCAAGGGATCTATCACAGTCAGTCTTATCCAAAACAAAAATAGATATACTTTAACAATAGAAGATGATGGTAAAGGCTATATCTTCAACAAAGAGAGCTCTACACTAGGACTACAACTAATCCAAACACTTGTTTACGATCAGCTAGAAGGAGAGATGGAGCAATATACAAAAGGCTACACTAAATATATCATAAGGTTTAGTATATGAATAGTTACAACTTAATCATAGTAGAAGATGAGAGTATCGTAGCAATGGAGATAAAAAATTATGTGAAAAAGCTAGGATACAATGTAGTGGGTGTATGTGCAAATGCAAATGACACTTTGGCATTGGTAGGAGAACAAAAAGTTGATATCATACTTATGGATATTTGTATAAAAGGAGAGCTGGATGGTATAGAAGCATCGGTACTAATCAGAAAAAATTATCCAGATATAGAGATTATCTTTTTAACGGCACATTTGGATGATTACAATGTTGATAGAGCCATAAGTGTTAACCCTATTGCTTATCTCTCTAAACCTTTTCATAGGGATGAGTTGCGTGTATTTCTAAAAATAGCTATACAAAAAATAGATAAAAAAGATATACAGGCAGATAAAAACCTAAATTGCATTATACTAGATAGTGAATTTTCATATGATTTTCAGACTCATACGCTCTATTGTTATCATGAAATTATTCATTTGACAAAAAAAGAGAGTGAGCTTTTAGACATACTCATACAAAATAAAAATAGTACCATAGATTCTTATACTATAGAAAATCTACTTTGGCCAGACAAAATAACAAGCTCAAATACTATCAGAACACTTGTTGCAAGATTGAGACAGAAATTAAAACATAAATTTATAAAAACAGTACCATCACAAGGATATAGGTTTATAATAGAAAATATATAGCATATATTGAACTATTGTATAAAAATATAGATATACTCTTATATTTT
This sequence comes from Sulfurovum sp., assembly GCA_030626265.1. GTDB lineage: Bacteria > Campylobacterota > Campylobacteria > Campylobacterales > Sulfurovaceae > JAAXPZ01. The sequence goes on along the minus strand of DAOUPF010000003.1, from coordinate 11,703 downwards.
CAGGAACTGATATGATGGAGTTGACAAATATATCTCAGAAGTTTGGTTCAGGAGACATGAGACTATCTTATGATCAAAATATATATATATTCCGAATATCTCTAAAGAGTTATTTGAAGACTTTAAAGTTACTAAAATAATAAAGAGTTATTCAAGATTTAATAACTCATATTTCAAAGATATGATAGTTTGTGCAGGTAGTAAAACTTGTTCATTTGGTGTAATAGAAAATAAATCTGATGCGATCGAGATGGCTGAATTTTTGAGTTCTGAAATCTCTCTAGATAATGCAATGGTTCGTATGAATTGGTCAGGATGCCCCAAAGGATGTGGAGTACATGGTATAGCAGATATAGGTTTTGAGAGCTGTAAAGCCAAAGATGCTGAAGGAAATATTGTAGATGGTGTACATATATATGTCGGTGGAAAAATCACTAGATTAGCCAAAGAGGCGAGAACGTTGCATAAATCACTTCCTATTACAGAGGCAAAATATCATGTTAAGTATTTGTTAAAAAATTATGCTAACTATAAATATAAAAATGAAAGTTATGAAGCTTTTGATGATAGGTACTTGAGTGAAAACTACTCTTTTCAAGCACTTAGATTTTATACAAAAGTGAACTATGTACTTAATGAGAAATTAGATTTAGATATAGAGCTCGTATTTGATAGTGAACCAACAACATTTAGAAAAGAAAATCTTGAGATTTTTCATTTTGGGCTTAAACTTTTTAGGCTCTTAACTGGAGAAAATCGATATACAGGAGTAGAAGATTTTGAGCCAGTTCTTATAAGACCTAGGAAGCTAACAAAAGATGAAGTCTCTAAGTTAAACCCAAAAGTACCCTATGAGCTAAGTGAAGCCATTTACATGATGACTCACCAAGACAACAAAGTAAGAGCTAGAGTTTTTTCAGAGATTCTAGTGAAACTGGAGAGCATTATTACTTCGCCTGAGCTATAAGCACTCCCTCTATCATGGCATCTATATCTCCATCTAGTATGCCGTCTACATTGGAGTAGGGGATGTTGCTTCTAGTGTCTTTGACCTGTTGGTATGGTTGCATGACATAGGAGCGGATTTGATGTCCCCAGCCGATGTCTGACTTCTCTGTGCCATCTAGCTTAGCTTGTTTCTTTGCCATCTCATATTCGTAGAGTCTGGACTTTAGCATTTTCATGGCGGCTGATTTGTTTTTGTGTTGGCTTCGGTCATTTTGGCATTGGACTACTATGTTGGTCTCTATATGTGTGAGTCGGATGGCTGATTCTGTTTTGTTAACATGCTGTCCACCTGCACCACTAGCTCTATAGGTATCTACGCGTATATCTTTATCCTCTATGACTATATCTATGTCATCATCTATCTCAGGTGATACCATCACAGAGCTGAATGATGTATGTCGTTTGGCATTGCTATCAAATGGTGAGATACGTACTAGTCTATGGATACCATTTTCTACTTTGAGGTAACCGTATGCATTCTCTCCCTTTATGATGAAACTGACATCTTTGATACCTGCTTCATCTCCTGCTTGGTAGTCAAGTCCTTCTACTTTAAATCCTCGTCTCTCTGCCCATCTTAGATACATACGATAGAGCATATCTGCCCAGTCTTGTGACTCTGTACCACCAGCTCCTGGGTGTATGGATACTATGGCATTAGCTCCATCATGTTCTCCACTGAGCATCATCTGTACTTCCAGAGCATTTGTACTATCCTGTAGGCTTGGGGCATCTTCATAAAGCATCTCTAGAGTTTCACTATCATCTTCTGCTTTGGATAGTTCAAAGTACTCTATAGCATCTGTTACTGCATCCTGTGCATCACTGTAAGTGGCTAGCATCCTCTCTGTTTTGGTTTTCTCTTGAGATACTTTGCCTGCATTAGCTACATCTTCCCAGAATTTTGAGTCTTGTTGGAGAGTATTTATCTCATCTAGTCTTGATTGTAGTATATCTGGCTTGACAATGTTTTTGATATTTCCCATCTTTATAGATAGAGTTTTTAGAAGTTCGCTATATTCGTATAAATCCATAGTTGAAAAAGTTCCTTTTCAAAATTATATTGTTATCATTTTATCAAATAAACCCGAAATACAAGGTTATACCATGATTATAGCAAGAACGATAGACGAGTTACAAGAGGCAAAAAACACACTTCTAGGTAGTATAGGTTTCGTACCTACTATGGGGGCACTGCATGAGGGGCATCTGTCACTCATACGAAAAGCTAGAGAAGAGAATGAAAATCTCATCGTCTCTATATTTGTCAACCCAACTCAGTTCTTGGATGGTGAAGACTTGGATAAATACCCACGTAAAGATGAAGCAGATATCAAGATATGCCAACTAGCTAGTGTAGATATACTCTTTATGCCTGCCATATCTCAGATGTATGAGAGGGATGAGCTATGTATCGGAGCACCTATGATCAGTGGCTATGTACTAGAGGGTGCTTCCCGCCCAGGACATTTTGATGGGATGCTACAAGTTGTTATGAAACTACTCAACCTAAGTGGTGCTACTAAAGCTTATTTTGGTAAAAAAGATGCCCAGCAGTTGGCTCTAATTATGCAGATGGTAAGAGATTACTTTTTAGATGTTGAGATAGTACCATGTGATATAGTCAGAGAGAGTAGTGGCTTGGCATTAAGTAGCCGAAATGTGTATCTAAGTACAGAAGAGAAGATCAGAGCCTTGGCACTATCCAAATCCTTGCAAAAAGCTACCAATCTCATCATTAGTGGTGAGCTAGACTCTGCCCAGATAAAAGCAGAGATGGTAGAGATACTCTCAGTTGTTGATGAGGTAGAGTATGTAGCTATAGTTGATAGAACCTTTAATGAGATAGACAAAGTGGAGATAGGCAATAGTATGATACTCGTAGCTGCTTGGGTAGGGAAGCCTAGATTGATTGATAATATTTGGGTGTAGGTTAAAAATGATTAAAAAATAGGCAATAAACTGAATCTACTATAATTACACTATGATATAATTTCAAATTAATAATTTAAAACAACTGGAGCTTTTCAATGGATGCTGATTTATCTTATGTCATAGATACACTATTTATGATTTTTAGTATGACCCTTATTATATTTATGGTACCAGGTTTTGCGATGCTAGAGGCTGGGATCGTTCGGACAAAAAATGTCACAGCAGTGCTTACTGTCAATGTGATGATATATGCAGTAGCATCTTTGACATTTTTACTTGTAGGTTATGAGTTTGCCTTTGGTACTTGGGAGAGTGAGAGTGTGAGCAAGTGGGCTCTATTTTTGTTTCAGATGGCATTTGTAGGTAAGACTATCAATATCATGAGTGGTGGTGTTGGAGAGCGGACTAGAATTATACCTCTATCTATATTTACAGTTATTATGGCATCTTTTATCTATCCACTAGTGGTTAACATCACATGGGGAGCTAATATACTAGATGGTACTATGTTTGATATAAGTGCTATGCATGATCTAGCAGGAGCTACAGTGATACACTCTACAGGAACATGGGCACTTCTGGCTGCTATCCTTATCATAGGTCCTAGAAAAGGTAGATATAAAAATGGTAAAACCAGAGTAATCCCAGCATCCAACATTCCTCTAGTAACTCTGGGAGCTCTTTTGCTTTGGATCGGATGGTTTGGATTTAATGGTGGTAGTGTAGGCTCTATAGCTTCCAAAGAAAATGCTGATCTGGTGGCTCTAACTATCATGAACACTAACACAGGTGGTCTAGCAGGTGCGATTGCAGCTGGTATATTGGTATATATACAGTACAAAAGAATCGATATCACTATGATACTCAATGGTGCACTAGGAGGGTTAGTCTCTGTAACAGCAGGGGCAGATGTATTTGATATATACACTCCTATACTCATAGGTTCTATTGGTGGTGCATTGGTAGTGTTCGCCGTTCCTATGTTTGATAAGTTCAAGATAGATGACCCAGTGGGTGCACTCTCAGTTCACTTAGTCAATGGTATCTGGGGTACACTTGCAGTGGGTATATTCCATACAGATACCTCATTTCTAACTCAGCTAAAAGGCGTAACTGTTGTGGCTATATTTGTATTTGTTACATCATTGATATTCCTATTTGTGATAAACAAAATCTTGACTTTCAAGATGGATTCAGATGATGAGATGTTAGGGCTAGATATCACTGAGTGTGGTATAGAAGCTTATCCAGAGTTTAGAAGGACGATATGATACTTTAGGAAGTGGAGGCTTCAGCCCCACAAAAAAGCTTACATTGCAATAAAAGATAGTATATTTTTATAAATTTGAGGTGGAACTAAAGTCTCCACTTCCTAAAACCTAAACTTCTATAACCTCATACCTCAATTTCAACCCCTCATCAGTCATCTCAAATCCAGAGATGACTATTTTACCTTCATGTACTAGATTATGATGTTTTTTGCATAATGGTATGAGATTGTATTTGTGGTTTTTGTGGAAGTGGTCTATCTGTCCGTCAGAGTTTGCATTTTTTTGTGCAGATATGTGGTGTACATCTTCTACGCTGGCATCACATAGGGCACATCGGCTTAGGTAGAGATCTTTATTGTATTTACTGCTTTTTTGTCTGCTTAGTTTTTTGATATTGCTTGTGCTGTGGTTTAGGTTTTCTCTGATGGTTTGTGCCATCTGTAGGAACTCTTTGTCCATGTGTAGTGACTTGGCAAACTCTAGACCATATAGGCTATCACCTCTGCCTAGCTGTAGGAGTCTGTTGTAGATGAGAGTGTCATTGCTCTCATCATAGTGAATGCCTAGATGTAAAAATATAAGATGCTTCAAGTCTTGTAGTTGAGGTATACCCCCTAGCTGATGGAGGTGCGTAGCAAAGATAAAGGTGGATTTGAGAGATATGAGCTTCAAAATAGCAGATGAGACAATGGCAAGGGCAGATTCAGTCTCAGTACCTTGGCTTATCTCGTCTCCTAATATGAGAGATCTTTCATCTGCACGGTTAAATATATTTTTCAGCTCCATCATCTCTACGCTAAAGGTAGATAGACCTTTGTATAGATTGTCTTTGGATACTATACGGGTAAATAGCTTGTCATATAGCCCAAATCGTAGCTCTACAGCTGGCACATAAAAGCCTGCCTGAGCAAGGACTACAGAGAGCCCAATGCTCTTCATCAGAGATGATTTACCAGAAGAGTTGATACCATATAGCAAGACTCCTAGTACATCTTCCTCATCACTTGCATTTAGTGTGATATGGTTGTGCTTTGTACTATTGTTCTCTCCTAGAAATACATCATTTGGTATATATATCCCTCTCTCATCATTTGCTTCGATGATAGGGTGACGTAGAGCTATGGCTTCATAGAAATTACCATCTTCGATGATGGGGCGAGTTAGATTCATCTGTTTGGAGCATTTGGCATTGGATATAGCTACATCTATGTTTGCTATAAATGCTATGAGCTTATCAAGCAGGAGTGAGAATCTATTTTCCAGTACATCTAGACTCTCTATGTAGCGTTGTTTTACCAGAGATACTAGCTTGACCTGTGAAGTCTCATAGGCTCTAGTAATCTCTTCAAATAGAGGGGCTTGTACTTTGACTGCATTTTTGAGGTATTTATAGTGAAAGTCTTTGAAAAAGTGATGCTGCTTGTCAATAGTGACAAAAGAGTCTTTGAGAGATTTCTCTATGAGGGTAAATCTATTTTTTGTCAGATTGATATAGTACCCCTCACTCTCCATATACCCTACAGTTGTGTATCGTGTACTACCAGAGAATAGCTTGTCTTTTTCAAACAGTGCTTCTACATGAGAGGCGACGCTATCCATCTTGTCTACCTCTTTTTGTTGGGTTTTTATGATAGTGTCTATGGCTGGGTATATGCCATCTTTGAATATATTGTCATTAATCTGCTCTATACGAAACCGTGCACAGATATCTAGCTCAAAAGTGTCATTGAGAACTCCTAGCATCTCTCTAGTCTCATCAAAGAGATTGCCCTCTATCTCCAAGCCATTTGCATGGGCATCATCTAGTAGCTTTAATATGGACTCTAGTGACATACTGATATAGGTGAGTTCTACTGGATGGAGTTTTCGTAGTTTGATTCGCCTAGCTATTCGCTCCAAGTCATATATCTGTTTGAGGTGTGTCTCAAAGCGATTGATGGAAGGCAGTAAAAGCTCTGTGAGACTGTACCGCTCTTCTAGTAGGGCTTTATCACAGATGGGGTTTAGTAGTCTCTCTTTGAGTAGTCTTTTTCCAAAAGCTGTAGAGGTTTTGTCTATAAGGTCTAGTAAGGTGATATCTGATGGATCACGAGAGATGACGGAGAGCTGTTCCATGGCGTTATTACCGATATACATATAGCGATTGGATCCTAGAAACTGTGGCTTGTTCATCTTCTCTATGATACTTTCATCATGTTCGATGATGAAATCTATGAGTATAGTGAGTGCTTCAGTGGTATATGGGTGTCTCTCAAGGTCTAGAAACTCTATAGCAGAGAGAAATGAGTTTATCTCAAATATACGGGTGAAGAGCTCATTTTGGAAGCTGATTTTAAAACGCTTTGTGTTGACAGAGTGATGCAGCGAGCCTAGCTCTAGGTAGTGAATAAGCCATGCCTGGTCTATCTCTCTGCCCTCTAGTGTGATGATGACTTCAGAGGTGCTGTAAGTTTGCAGTAGATTAAATGCTTCATCTAGTGCATATGTCTTGTCATCACGAGTAGAGTGTATCTCATTGCATATAGTTTTGCCAGTGCTTACATCTATAGCGGCATATCCCACAGAGTAGATACCTGAGTTTTCATCTATGAGGAGTGAGACGATATTGTTCTCACTAGGCTCAGATAAGTACTCAAAGTTAGTACCTGGAGAGATGATATTGGCTACATATCGCTTGACATTTGGCATTTCGCCTTTTTGTTTGACTACTATGATGGTATATTTTTTAGTAGCTATGAGACGAGAGAGATATCTATCCAGAGATACCGCGGGCACACCTGCTAGTAGTGGATTGTTCACGCTGTTTTCTAGTACGGCTTTACTTTTTCGAGTTAGCTGTATATTTAGCAGTTCTGCTATCTCTTTGGCTTTACCAACTTTTAGTTCATCATTGTTGACCTCATACACCTCAAAAAAAGTCCCAATCTCCATCAAAACCAATGCATCCCTACCATACTTGTCTTCAAAGTAAAGCTGTAAGTCAAAGTAAATCTCTGTCAGGAGTTTCTTTTTTTGCGAAAGTATTTTGGTGATTTTATCCACGAGTAATGCCCTATGTTTTATTGAGATAGATTTTATCACAAATAGGGTTAGAAGATATAGGGAACCTCTAACAATAGGTTCCCTATATCTTAACTATTATATTGCCTAGCCCCAATATTTCCATATCTATGATAAGAGTGTGATATGGACTGCTCTTCAAAATAGTTCAATAGCTCCAATCTACCCTCCATCATTGGTGGTTGTCTTACTATAAAAGTAGTTGTTTTTATAGAACTTTCAAAGATTTGAGTTGGTACTTTGTCTGTATTTGAGTATATTACTCTTTCAAATTGTTGTAGAGTTTTTGCAAACTCATCATCATTTTGTTTGATTAGACTATCATTGACAGCAAATAACTCTTTTGAGCTTTCTAAAAACTCAAAAACATTTTGATTTTCATTTATAGAGACAGTAAAATCAACTTTTGATACTCTAGAAGCTAATATTCTAGAAACTACTTCAAAAATAGTATCATCTTTCTCTACCCTGATGACCACATTTTTTAAACTCAAGTATCTAAAATGATTATCCTCTCCACGAACATTACAGTAGTCCTTTTCTACACTAAACTCATTTTCATAGTTTTCTAAATATGACTGAAGTGCAATTTGGAGCTTCTCTTTATCTTCGATATCGCAGCCATCTATAAATGTTGTTAAATCATTTGTATACTTTTTAGATACTTTTGGAGTATCTTTCTCGGTAAAGTTTACAAATTGAGTTATGTAGTTATAAAATCCAGCTTTTCTTCCAGCTCCGATTGCAGATTTGGCCATGCCACCAAATGGCTGTCTCAAGACTATAGCCCCTGTAGTACCTCTATTTATGTATAGATTTCCAGCTATTATATTCTCTTTCCAGAAAGCCACTTCTCTCTCGTCCAAAGACTCAATCCCACTAGTTAATCCATACCCAGTATCATTGACTATCTTTATCGCATGTTTCAGATCACTAGCCCGCATCACAGAGAGTACTGGACCAAATAGTTCAGTCATATGACAAAAAGAACCCTCCTTTACTCCCCATCTAATAGAAGGTTTTAGCATATAAAGATTATCATCTAGAAATTTTGGCTCCAATGCCCATGACTCACCATTATCTAGATCTTTTATAGCAGTTTTAAGATCTCCAGATACCTTACTTGCCAATGTCCCAATGATATTTTTAAAATCCCATACAGAACCAATATTCATTGACTGTGCAGTGTCGATTAAAGCTTTTTTGAATCCCTCATCTGTATAGACTTCATCCTCAAGTATCAGCAGTGATGTTGCACTACATTTTTGACCAGAGTTTCCAAAGGCACTAAGACATACATTTTTAACTGCTTGTTCGCGATCAGCCATATTTGTAACTATCGTTGCATCTTTTCCACCAGTCTCAGCTGTCAAAAATAGATCTGGTCTAGTGCGTAGCATATTGTATGCTGTATCTTCTCCACCTGTTAAGATGACAAAATCTATCGCTCTGTTTGATATGAGATGTTTTCCTGCTAGTGATCCAGGACAAGGGACGAATTGTAGAGTGTTTTTACTCACTCCTGCATCCCAAAAACACTTACATATCTCATAGGCACATAGAGCAGCTGCTGATGCTGGTTTGATGATTACTGTGTTTCCAGCAGCCAATGTTGCACTGATTCCACCCATCGGTATAGCGATTGGGAAATTCCAAGGAGGAACTACCAATCCAACTCCACGAGCAGAAAATTCTAAGTTCTCAAAGTCATCAAAATATCTTGAACTATGTGCATAAAACTCTATAAAGTCAATACCTTCAGATACCTCTACATCAACATCTGAAAATACTTTACCAACTTCTGCTGCTGCTACTCCTATGAGGTTATCTCTATTTTCTCGAACTTTAATTGCTACTTGTTTTAAGACAGCATGTCTTTGCTCATAAGTTTTTACTCTCCATCCATCTACATCTGCAGCTGCAATCTGGACAGCTTTTTGTAAATCATCAGCATTTGCATTTGCAAATCTACCACTAAGAACACTATCTCTAAGTTGAGATTTATCTATACAATCAGTTATATCTCTATCTTCACTAATCTCAATACCACCTATAACTATAGGAGTAATACTATGTTTTGTATCGGGGTTAAATTTCCATTTATCTACAATCCCTTTAGCCCATTGATGGTTTTGTTCTAAAATAAAATCTGTATCAGCTTCAGCTGTGAAAACCCCTGTATCATATGCAGAATTTGAAAAATCATCCCACTTTTCATTACATCTATTTTGGACTCTTTTGGACCCTACAAATAAAGTCTCTAGTTTATCAAATGATTCTACAAACAGATCTTTTTGTCTGTTCCAATTAGCTGTTCCTACCTCTAGACCAAAAGAGTATCGTATGAAATTATTTTCACCAGTATTTTCATCAAGTCTTCGCACTAGATATGCAATAGCATTTGTAAACTGCTCTCTGGCTGCTGTTGGAGCATATAAAATCACCTCTTTGCTTATCTCTTTTATCGCAAGCCTAGCAGCTTCACTCATGCCTTCCAGCATCTCTAAAGTATGGAAATTGGATGTATTGTTTTGGTTAGCATAGACAGTTGAATAGGACAATTCAAATAGATTATGTGAAGCTACTCCTATATGGACACTAGGGGCATTTTCACCCAATAGACCATAATGTACCATTCTTTTGTAGTTTGCATCAGTGTCGCTCTTATCAGTATAAGTTACAATCTCCCAATGCTTTTGAGAGGCTTCAGTCTCTTCCATCTCCATATTAGCACCTTTTACAAGTCTAATCTTGATGGCACTTCCACCGTCCTTTACTCTCTGTTTAGCCCATGTAGTCAAGTTTTGTTGCCAGATAAATGAATCAGGTACATAAGCTTGAAGTACGATACCTGCATAAAAGTTTTTAAACTCATCTTTGTCTAAAGTCTTCTTAAATACTTCAACAGTAAGTGCCAAATCTTTGTACTCTTCCATATCAAGATTTATAAACTTGTTTTCTTTGCTTCCATCAGGTTTGATGTATGGATATTCTTGAGCTTGTCTATAAATTTTTGTTAGCTTTTCAACTAAGATATCAACAGTTTTATCAAAATCTAATGGATTTATCTGTGAAAATATGGTAGAGATCTTGATAGATATATAATCAATATTTGGATTTGACAGAGCATTTAGATACTTCTCTATTCTCTCATTTGCCTCATCTTCACCTAAGACCACTTCTCCGATTAGATTTACATTTACTCTCGTACCCTCTGTTTTTCTTTTTACTAAGTGGGAATTAAAAGGCTCATCTTCGCCTTTAATCACTACAGTTTTTGTATCTTCTCTGATTTGATTTACAAACATTGGTACACTCAAATTTGGTACAAACTTTCCAAAATTTGTAAAAAACCATAAAAGTGTTTTATCTTTGGTTGTAAAAAAGTGTGCCATGCCATGTTTTTTTAATAAAAATATTATTTGATTTGCTATTCTGTCATTTGATTTTGCACGAAAGCATTGGTCCATAAGCTCTATGAGAAGTGCTTTATCTTTTGGGTGCTCTAACATTTTGTTCATTTTGATATAAAAAGTTCTATCAAAATCACTTACAAGTTCAGTTGCTCTATTTTGCCATTGCTCTGCTAGTTTTATAGCATCACTTATTGTTTTATTTTGCATTTTTTATCCTTAAATATTTATTTTGATGAGTATTTAAAGATATTGCCTAGCTTTGTGTAAGTCTTGTACTTTTCCTTGAAGTTGTTTTTTATGCGTCATCTTTTTCACCTAAGATTAATTTAGTAATACTAAAAGTATTACTAAATTATTACATATAACAACTTGATGATTACTGAATTTTAGAAGAGAAACTATTAATACTAGTTAGACTCAAAACTCTAGTGTAAAACTTTACTTAAGAATTTTTGAGTTTTCTCTTTTTGTGGATTTTCTATCACTTGTTGTGGAGTTCCGAGTTCTTCTATAATACCTTCATGAAAAAAAGCAACTTTATCAGATACTTCTCTTGCAAAAGAGATTTCATGAGTTACAGTTATCATAGTCATGCCATCATCTCTTAGAAGTCTTAGAGTATCTAGTACTTCACCTACAAGTTCAGGATCAAGAGCAGAGGTGACTTCATCAAAAAGCATATAATCAGGTTTCATAGCCAATGCTCTTGCGATTGCTAGTCGCTGTTGTTGACCACCTGACATTCTAGTAGGGTATTGATCAAATTTATCTCCAAGTCCAACGTGAGTTAGCTCTTTTTTTGCGATCTCCATAGCTTCATCTTTAGACATTTTTAAAACTACTTGAGGAGCAAGGGCTGCATTTTGTAAAACGGTAAGATGAGGAAAAGAGTTCCATTGTTGAAAAACCATACCAAGTTTTTGTCTTAGTTTGTCTTGATTCGTCTCTTTTGCATGTACATCTATGCCATCAACTATTATTTTACCTTGTTGGATATTTTCAATAGCATTTAT
>DAOUPF010000036.1 GCA_030626265.1 Sulfurovum sp. | reverse complement strand
AATACTCATAATCAAAAGCCTCTAGTGCTGCATACTGGCTGAGTGTTGGGGCTGAGATATATAGGTTTTGTGCGATGATTTCAGCTGGACGTACTAGCTCTGGTGGCACTATCATCCACCCAAGGCGTATACCGGGCATACAGAAGTATTTAGAAAAGCCATTGATGACTATCACATCATCACTAAACTCTAGTGCAGAAGCCGCCTTCTTATCATAGACTAGACCATGATATAGCTCATCTGATATGAAGTCAATATCTTTCTCTTGACAATATGCAATGAGTGCTTCTAGGTTCTCTCTGCTATAAATATTACCTGTAGGATTGGAGGGAGAAGAGATATGAAGTGCCTGCATATCATGACCCTCTAGATGCTTAGGGGTGAGCTGGTAGCCATCCTCTGCTCCTATAGGCATAAAGAGTGGATCGACATCTACCATATGCGCAAAGTTCTTGTAACATGGATATGATGGATCACTCATACCTAGTACCTCTCCATGCTTTAGTGTCAACAGATAAGCCACTAAAAAAGCGATACTAGTTCCAGGAGTTATCAGTATCCTATCAGCATCCACCTCTACATCATACTCTCTTCTATAGTGAGCCGATATCTTCTCTCTGAGCTCCAAAAGCCCCATACTCTCAGTGTATGAGAAATAGTCATTATCAATAGCGCTCTTTAGTGCCTCCTTGACCTTTGGGGAGGGAGGTAGATCAGGCTGCCCCACCTCGAAGTGAATAGTATCATCATACTTGGCTGCATCTCGCACTATATCCATCACACGAAATGAACTCATTTTGTTATATCGCACCTATATATCCTTTGGAGAGTTGTTTCAACCCGAATTATGCAGTAGAATTGCTAAAATAGAGTTTAGTGCTAGTTTTGTAATCTCTATTGCATATTTCGGGTTTATTATTTTAGCATAGGGTTGATATGGGATATACCCTTTAATATATTTTAGTTATTGTTATTATTATATTTTAGTTATACTTATAATATAATATTTATAATATAATATTTATAATATAATATTTATAAATTTAAAAGGAAAATCATATGACAGATATAAAGTCAGGTAGATCTATAGGGATTTGGGTTGTTACTATTATCGCGATAGCATTTGGTTTGCTTACTATCAAATCTGGTGGATCAGTTTTATTTATTGATGGTATCGCTAGAGAAGAAGCTGGGAACTATGTACCATTTGTTCTTTGGTTTAATTTCATCTCAGGATTTGCTTATCTTATAGCAGGAGTTGGTCTGTTTATGCAAAAGCAATGGGCAGTATGGATATCTATTTCTATTGTTACTGCAACAATTGTCATCTTTATACTTCTTGGACTACATATAAATGAAGGAATGTATGAGACCCGCACAATCGGTGCTATGAGTCTACGAACGATTGTTTGGACACTGATTTCTATATTTGCTTATCAAAAAATTATTCGTCATTAGGATAATGGGAAAATAGTCACCACTACTTCCCTATCATCCTCTCAGGCAGATATGTAGCAATCTCTGGAAATACAGTCACAACAGCTACTATCAAAATCATAATGATAAAGAATGGAAAAGTGGCTTTGAGTATGTAGCCTATCTTTTCTCCTGAAATACTCTGTATGACAAACAGTGAGAAGCCTACGGGTGGAGTGATCTGTGATAGCTCTACCATAAATACTAGGAATATACCAAACCACAGAGGGTCAAACCCAGCCATCACAATGATAGGCAAAACTATAGGTAGTGTCATCACCACTATAGAGATACCATCTAGTATCATACCTAGCACTATATACATAAGCCCAATAACTAAAATCAGTACATATGGAGATAGTCCTAACCCTCCAATATACTCACTAATAGCTCTAGCAATACCCAAAAACCCTATCACCTGAGAGAGGAATCCAGCTCCTGCTATAATGAAGCTAATCATTACAGTAGTTTTGACTGCATTAAGAAGAGAATCTTTAAATATATCCCAACCAAAACTTTTGAAATATATAGCTAGAATGATAGAGCCTACCACTCCTAGTGCTGCTGCCTCAGTTGGTGTTGCGAACCCTCCATATATACTACCAAGCACCAATCCTATGAGTGAAAATATAGGTATCAAGTCTTTGATAGATAGTATCTTCTCTTTGAGAGTAAAGGTCTCTTTGGTGGATGGCACTGTACTCTTGTCTATCAGGGATACTACTATGATATAGAGTGAGTAAGATGTAGCTAAAAGTAGCCCTGGAAATACACCAGCGATGAAAAGTTTACCTATAGATACATCTGATAGTACTCCATAGATAATCATAATAAGACTAGGTGGTATGAGGAAGCCTAGCGTTCCACTTCCTGCCAGTGAACCCAGAGCTAGTTTTTTGCTATAGCCTCTGGTTTTAAGTTCGCTTAGTGTTATCTTGCCCACAGTTGCAGTCGTAGCTGCGGATGAACCTGATACTGCTGCAAATAGTGAACAAGCAGCTACATTGACATGAAGTAAACGTCCTGGAATATTGGATAGCCATGGCATGAGACCATTTAGTAATCTAGTAGATATAGATGAGTGATATAGTATCTCTCCCATGAGGATAAACATAGGTAGAGCTGCTAGTGACCATGAGTTGAGTGAGTCATATAGAGAGCCTGCTAACAAATCTCCAGTCTTTTGAAATATACTAATAGCAGGTGGGAGATTGTGCTCAAAGAGCATCATCCCAGCTACTCCTGTCATCATCAGAGCAACACCTATCCATATGGAGCTTAGAAGAAATACAAACATAATAGCCATCAATACAATTGATAGTAAAAGTGGATCAGAAATCACTAAGAATCCTTTTGGGTAAATACTCGTCTGAGTATAAATACTAATACTGCAAACACAAACAGTGCCACCCCTATAGATATAGGAATTTGAGTCAGATACAGTGGTGTCTCAGATACATTTTCAGAGAGCATCTCCATCTCTTTGGAGTCTATCATAAACAGCCAACTATAGTACAAAACGAAAAGTAGAATTACTAGAGTAAAAATACCCGCAAATATATCTACCCATCGTTTTACACTAGAGCTTAGACGAGAGGTGATAATAGTGATTCTGATGTGACCCTCTTGGTTGAATGTGTAAGCTAATCCAAAAAATATAGCTGCTAGATAAAAATACCCACTATACTCATCTGCAAGCATTGTAGAATAGTCAAAAAATGACCGACCTATAATCTCCACCATTATCAGCACAACAAGCCCAACAAAAAGTAAGGATGCAAGATAAGCTCCCCCAAGGGAGAGCCTTTTGTTTAATTTCTCAAAGATAGAGAGCATTTTTACTTGTACTCATTAAAGATTTTTTTGACATCATCTCCAGCATCTTTTAGATACTCTTCTAGTAGTTTTTTACTCACATCATTTAGCTCTTGCTTTAGCATATGGCTAGCAGTGTCTACTTTCATTCCATTATCAGAAAGTGCTTTGAGTGCTATAGCATCTTCTGCTTTGCTAGCTTCCCACTGAAGTGCTTCAGTCTCTTTTGCAGCTTTTAGCATCGCATCTTTTTGCTCAGCGGATAGAGAGTTCCAGTAGTCTAGATTGATAGTTACTGCTTGTAGAGGGTATGCATAGTTGATCTTCGTGAAGTTACTCAACACTTCCCATAGCTTACCATCTTTACCCGATGCTGATGATGTGACTACACCATTTACCATACCAGTCTGCAATGCAGAGTATACTTCACCCCAAGGTAATGCTACTGCGTTTCCACCTGCCATCTTGACAAAATTAGCTGAGTTTTTATCATAAGTTCTAGCCTTAACACCTGCAAAATCTTTTGTAGAATTGATAGCCTTTTTAGTGTATATTCCACTCGGAGGCCAAGTGACTGCATAGAGCATTTTCTGGTTCCATTTTTTAGCTACTGCATCATATGCAGGCTTAGATAGTTGATAGAGTTTGAATGCATCATCATAGCTATTTGCTACAAATGGTAGTGCAGATATACCAAATACTTTACCACCACCTGAAGTAAATGGAATGAACATATCTGTCATAGGTGCTGTACCATCTTTGACCGCTTTTAGTGGATTTCCTTTGACTAGTGAACTACCTGGATGAACAGTTACCTTAACTGTACCTTTACTATACTTATCTACCAATGCAGCGAAGTTTACTGCCCCTTTTGTGTGAAAGTTAGTAGCTCCATACTTAGCATTTAAATCTAGCTTGACCGCCCCTGCAAATAGAGTTGCTGTAGCGACACCTGCCACGAGTAAATGTTTGATCATAATATCTCCTTTTTGATTTATGTACGAGATATTAACATATGCAAGTGAGGAATTAGTGAGTTTTCAGCCTATACCCCTCCTGCTGAACATTCTCTATGATATCTACTGGCAATCTAAATCGTAACTCTTTGATAAATGTCTTCAATGCACCCATACTCATAGACCTGTCTATCCACAAGGCATCTTCTATATCGCTATATAGTGTGACTGTTCCTATATTTTTCTGTAGAAGTCGTAGGAACTCTTTATCTCGTTTTCTCAAAGCCACTACCTCATCATCATATATAAACTCTCTTCTTTTCATATCTAGATATAGTCCAGAACCAAACTCCAAACGATTCTCTAGTCTATCTCCAAAGCCTTTGATGATGCCCTCTAGCAGATTGTCAGAGTTTACAGGTTTTAGTATGTAGTGGTTGATGTTTAGGTTGATGAGCTCTAGCAGATACTCTTCGTTGGAGTATGCAGTGACCATCACTATGCAGACTGATGAGTCTGTCTCTCTGATCTTTTTTACCATATCTATGCCACTCTCTAGTGGCATCTCAATGTCGGATAGTATCATATCAGGTTTATACTCATAATATCTATCAAACCCCTCTTCTCCATTACTGGCCTCTATGACGGTATCAAAATAGTACTTGAGAGTATTTACTAGCCTTTTACGTATGCCATCTTCATCCTCTACACAAAGTACAGTATAGTTTTTTAGCTGTTTTAATATATCATTATCCATTCTCAGATATAGTCACGATAAACAGTGCCCCTCTCTTCGTATTTTTGACACATAGCTCACCACCCATATTGTTCTCTATGATCATCTTTGACATGTATAGCCCAAGCCCAGTACCTTTGGAGCTACTCTTAGTAGTAAAGTATGGCTCAAATATCAGGTCTAAATCCTCTTGGTTTACACCTCCTGCATTGTCCTCTACTCTTACTATGACATTGCACTCTTCTCTATCTATAGTAATCTCTATCATTGGACTTTCTATTTTTCTCTGATTTAAGATATCTTTTGCATTTGTTATAAGATTTAGTATGACCTGTGCAAACTCCCTCTCATAGCTATTTATCATGCTGTCTATCTTAACTATTTTTCGAAGAGTAATATTTGAGCTTTTTACCGCAGCATCAGCTAGGCTAATTGCCTCATCACATGAAGATGAGATACTAAACTCTATCTTCTTCTTATCAGGTTTGAAAAAGTTTCTAAAATCATCTATAGTGTTGGACATAAAGGTCAATAGCTTATTTGACTCATCTACTGACTCTTTTATCATCTCTTTGCTTGCACCGCCAAATTTGGATGCAGTCTCTAGCTCCATGAGTATAGCTGATACTTCACTCAAAGGCTGCCTCCACTGATGGGCTATCATGCTCAGCATCACACCTACACGAGCACGTCTAGACTGATGTAGCATGGCTCTCTCTTTGGACTTTACATCCTCTAGTGCATCCTCTACTTTACCCTCTAGATTTTTGTTTAGATCTTGGAGTTGATAGGCTTTTGCCTTTACTCTATCTTTATAATCTGAAAATACTATATTTATCTTGCGAGAGATGATAAATGACAAAACCCCGATAAAAATGATAACAAGCAGTGAGACTATCACCACAAGCCTGATGTACTTTGTCACTCTACTCTCTAGCTCCTCTTTATTGAGAGCCATTGCCTTCTCTATATCATCTAGATAGAGCCCTGTACCTATGACCCAGTTGTACTTCTCATACAGCCTAAAAAAGCCTATCTTTTTAGAGCTCTTTGCATCATTTGGCTTTGTCCAGTAGTACTCTACAAATGCACCATTGGGCATTTTGACTGTAGTATCAACAAACTTTTTGGTGATTAGTGTTCCCATAGCATCTTTTAATCCTATATCATAACTATCGATACTATCAGCTCTAAAAGGATGGGCTCGTAGATAATAGTCTGTATCATGTATCCAGATATATCCATTGGTCTCATATCGTATAGTCTCTATATACTCTAGTAGCTCCTGTTTGCTCTGGGCATGATGGTGTTTGAGATAGTTTATGACTGATGACACCTCTCTCTCTAGTATCTTTTTTTGCTTTTGAACATATGCCTTTTCTAGAAGTATACTCTCCTCATCAAAATAGCTATTTTGAGTAGTCACAAAGAGATATATAGTAGAAAATGCTATCAGCAAAACTGTAATGATAGGCGTCAGTATGATGAGCTTGGGTATATTCTTTTCGCTAAACATTAGAAGGTGCTATCCACTATACTCAACATAAAGAGCAATACCCCATATCATAACCGTCAAGATAACTGCTAGCATAACCACAAATGACCCTATGTCTTTTGCCTGTTTTGCCAGCTCATGATAGTCCTGAGTGACTAAATCTACTACTCGCTCTATGGCACTATTGGTAGCTTCTGCTATAAGCACTATCCAAGTAGAGCTAAACAGAATCATCTTTGTCACTGTAGTAAGTGGCATAAAGAGCAGCGTTACTCCTATAAGCATGATAATAAACAGCTGTACCTTAAAAGAGTTCTCAGTCCTAAGAACCTCCATCATCCCTGCCAATGAATAAGTAATATTTTTAAAGACATTAAATTTTGGTTTGTTTAGCATATGTTCTCCTATAGAAGCAATCATAACACTACAAAGCTGTATAATACCTATAGAACCTCTGAATAACCTAGATACTCAGAGAGTTATATAATTAAAAAAAGTAATATATACACAAATGAACTCCAAATACAGTTTTGGATAAAATAATCAGTATAAATAATCAGAGGTTATTAGATGTTTCAAAAATCATTACTTAAAAATTTTATCAAATCTTTTAATGCTCCTCATGACGATAGTATTATAAAACTTGTAAATAAAAGTAAATTTATAGAAAAATATTTTGCAATAAAAGAACATTTAGATAATTATTATGAAAGATTAGAAAAGATAGGAGATAAAGGTGTAACACCTTATAATTTAAAGAATTGTGCATATTTAAATAGTTTTTCAAATGAAAAAATCTTATATCCTGAATTTAGTTCATCATCTTTATTCTCTATTGATACAAACAATTCATATTTATTAGATACGAGTTGGTTTATAGTTAAAGGAAATAAATTTTTATTAGCTTGTTTAAACTCTAAAGTTATTTGGTACTATTTAGGATTTATTACTTCTACCTTAGGCAATGCTTCTTTAAGATTAAAAAAAATATTTATAAAAAAATTACCTATCCCAAACATACCAAAAGAACAACAAAAACCATTCATAACCCTTGCAGACACTATCATAGACTCAAAAGAAAAAATAGCAAAATACAATAAACACTTTGATAGTTTAAATGCTATAGATAAGATAGAGATAAAAGAGGAGATTGAGAAGTTAGAGATATTGGTTCAAGAGAGTGTTGATGAGATTGATAGGTTGGTTTATGGGTTGTATGGGTTGAGTGATGGGGAGATTGGGATTGTGGAGGAATCTAAATGATTAATATAAACTTTTTAAAAGCCAACAATGGTGATGCAATACATATATCATTTAATAATAAAAATATTATTATTGATACTGGTACAGGAGCAACATACAGTTCAAGAAATGGCAATAGAGCTAAACAATATGGTGAGTTTAAACACTTAATTCATGAAATTAAAAATAGAAGTGAAAAAATAGATTTATTAATCATAACCCATTGGGATGATGACCATATAGGTGGTGTATTAAAATGGTTTAATGAAGATATAGAAAGTGCTAAATCTTTGATTTGTAAAATATGGTTTAATTCAGGTACATTAATTAATCAATATTTTAACTCACATGAAGCTAGTGAAGAAAATGATACTTTAAATACGGGTACTTATAATCCTGTTACAAGTATAAGACAAGGGATAGCTTTTGAAAAGTATATTTTAGATAATAATCTTTCAAATACAGAAGTCATAAATATTGATACTAATGAAATGAATTTATTTAATGATATAAAGTTTACTATTTTATCTCCATCAGATAAAGAACTAAAGAAACTACTAACTTTATGGGAGAAAAGTCCATACAATCCTTACACATCTTCAACTACTGATTACGATAAATCTTTTGATGATTTATTGCAAAATGAATTTAAAGAAGACACAGCTATTCATAATGGTAGTTCTATAGCTTTTATTTTAGAGATAGAAAATAAAAAAATGTTATTTTTAGGCGATTCACATCCTAGTGTCATAGTCAATAGTTTAAAAGATTTAGGCTATTCAGAAGAAAATAAATTACACATAGAACTTATTAAAGTATCTCACCATGGAAGTAAAGCAAATACATCAAATGAACTTTTAGAATTGATAAATTGTGATAATTTTATTATAACTACAGATGATTCAAAACATAGGTTACCTAACAAAGAAACCTT
>DAOUPF010000322.1 GCA_030626265.1 Sulfurovum sp. | reverse complement strand
CAAGCTTACCATTAGATATTATATCATTTTTCTTCAAAAGTAGTTTGGCTTTTGATATAAATACTATCAATTCATCCTCTTCATGACTTTGTGCCATCTCCTCGATTCTTCTTAGTAGTTTTCCTATTCTTTTTGTTATCTTGTGATACTGCTCTTTTATATATGTATTGTCACTACTACTATAATGTCTGATATTCTTTTGTAATCTTTCTATGATTTTTATAGCTTCTATGATACTTCTAGAGGCTAGTTTGATATCATAGAGTCGTTTGGACTCCTCTTTTGGTATATTGGTCTGTGCCTTTGATGCGAAGTCAATTATCTCACCATATAGACCTTTTAACTTACGATTATAAGCATCATTGACATCTATAGCTGCATCGCTGTAAGGGTGGTTTATAACACTATCCATATTCGTTTCAGATAGTAGATTTTCTTTTTTGATGTTTATACTTTGTATGATGATATCAAATGCATTCTCATAGAGATGTCTTGCCTCTTTTGATACAGCTATGATAGTCGTAGCTGGGAATTCCAAAGCAGCATCAGATAAATACTCAGATTTTGCAATAGCCAGAGCATCTGTCTTTTCCTCTTTCTTTTTAAATGTATTCTCCAAGAATATAACTAGTTTGCCAATAAACGGCACCATGACTATAACACCAATTAGATTGAATATAGTATGGAAAACTGCTAGTTTGAGTGTATAGTCATCATGGGCTATACCAACATATGCACTAATAGCATCAACAACTTCCATGAGTTGATATATAAATCCGATAGCTATGAGTCCAGTGACAAGGTTAAATATTAAGTGAGCACCTGCTAACCTCTTGCCCTCTATGTTAGAGCTCATAGAGCCTATGATGGCGGTGATAGTAGTACCTACATTGGCTCCAATAGCAAGGGCTAGACCATTTTCATATGTTATCTGTCCAGCGGCTAGAGCGGTGATGATCAGTACTAGCGTAGCATGCGAAGACTGCATGACAACGGTGGCAAATATACCAATACCTGTAAATATAAACAGACCCTTGTACCCACTAACTGCAAAGCTAGAGAGGTCTATAGTGTTCTTGAACGCTTCAAAGCCATCTTTCATATAGTGAATACCTAAAAAGAGGAAACCAAGACCAGCTAGTACATATCCTATACCTTTGAGAGCTTTACTCTTTTGGAAGATAAAGATAACACCAAATACCAGCATAGGCATAGCATAAGCAGATATCTTGACCTTGAGTCCAAGACCTGCGATTAGCCATGCACCTGTAGTCGTACCAATATTTGCACCAAATATGATACCGATACCTTGAGCTAGTCCTATCAGACCAGCACCCAAAAATGAGATAGTAAGAACAGATACTAGGGAGCTTGACTGCATCACAGTAGTAGCGATGATACCAAATCCTACACTTTTGTATAGTTTGTCAGTAGACTTTTTAAGAACTTTCTCTAGAGCACCACCAGAAAAGGCTCTAAACCCCTCTTCTAAAGACAACATACCAAAGAGGAATATAGCAACACCAGCGGCGATCTCTTTAAAATCTGGACTAATCCAGAAACCATAGGCGAGTACAAGTAAAATCGAGGGAAAAACAGCTTTTTTTAACATAAATTAACCTTTGTTAATTCCGAAGTATAGAATACAACTGCAATCCATATTGCATACTTCGAATCTAAGATGCGGAATTATACTCCTACTTACCTTTTGCATAGGCAATATAAAATCATAATAGTTATTTACTTTATGAAGATGTAATTTAACTACTCAAAATTACCAATGCTTCTGATTCTAATAGTTCTTGCTTTTCAATACTCCATCCAAGCTCCTTTCTCATAACCTCTGATACTTTAGGGAGTATTTCAATAGAAATTTTGTTATCAAGTAAGCCAATATTGGTTCGTCTAGTTATGAAGTCAAGTGGTTTTTTGACATATTCATATCTGATAGTGTAAATCAACTCGGCAACAGTTGTTTCTAAATCTGGATGAAGTTTATCTCTCGTATATCCTGACTTTGATATTTCCAAAACTTTGTGACTCTGGTCACCATATAGATTATATAGATGCTCTGATATATTTTTTAATGATGATTTTGGCTTTTGGCTACCTATGACTGGATAGTCTTGTGTTTTGCAAGGGCATGAAGTCACATTTTTATCTAGTTTTACAATAGCTAAATCTATAGCTGATTCTGCCATGCTACGATAGCTTGTCCATTTGCCTCCTGCTATAGTGAGTAGTCCTGAGGGAGAGAACTCCTCTATATGTTCTCTGACTATATGTGAAGTATCCTCCGCACTACTCTGTACTATTAGTGGACGCAGACCTGAAAAGGAGGAGAGGATATCTTTTTTGCCTATCTTGATACCAAAGTAGCTATTGACATTGGCCAGTAGATACTCTATCTCATCCTCTGTTACTTTTGGGTGTTCACTGATATCAGCTGGATTGTCTGTAGTTCCTATCATACATTGACCTTGATAT
>DAOUPF010000426.1 GCA_030626265.1 Sulfurovum sp. | reverse complement strand
ATCATCAAAAATAGTCAACATACCAAATATACTAGCCTTTATACGCCTACTATTAGCTCCTGTGATGTTTCTGTTTCTAGTCAACCAAGACGCAGCCATATTTGAAGGCATCCACCCATCATGGCTCAACTACTTCGCTGCATTTATATTTGTAGTAGCTTCAGCTACTGATTTCTTCGATGGATATATAGCTAGAACATTTGACCAAATCACAGTCATGGGCAAGATCCTAGACCCACTAGCTGACAAGATGCTTACCCTTGCTGGATTTTTAGGTCTCATGATGGTAGGCTCCGCCTCTCCATGGGCAGTATTTCTCATCATCACTAGAGAACTTTTCATCACGGGGCTACGAGTATCTGCTGTATCCGAAGGCATAGACATAGCCGCATCATGGATGGGCAAGGTCAAGACAGTAGTACAGATGATAGCCATAGGCTTCCTACTCATGGGATGGTACGGAGGAGAAGCTCTACTATGGCTAGCAGTAGCACTCACTCTATACTCTGGATATGAGTATGTGAGAGACTTTTTTAAGAGCGTGGAGATATAAGTAGAAAACATTTGGCAGTTTAATAGTATAATTTCACCATCATGCAAAAAATACTAATTTTACTACTCCTTTTTATTTCTTATACATACGCCTACACTACCCCTCTGCAAAAAGCCATCAACAACGCGACAGCTGGCTCTACTATCAAACTATCCAAAGGCATTTATAAAGGCAACATCACAATAGATAAGCCTATCACAATAGTAGGTAAAGAATCTGGTGTCATCATACAAGGTGATAAACTAGGCAGTGTTATCACTATCACTAGCTCTTCTGTAACACTAAACAATCTAACTATCACAGACAGTGGTGACCAGATAATATCCCTTGATGCTGCTATCTCTATGGATCAAGTTGACCACTGTACAATCACTAGATGCCATATACTCAATAGCCTCTATGGTATAGATATGAAAATAGTATCAGACTCCTACATCACTCACAACAGTATCACTTCAAATGGAGATAATCTATCTATGAGAGGAGATGCCCTGAAGATTTGGTATAGTAGTAGAAATACCATAAGCCACAACACTATCACAAATTCCAGAGATATCACACTGGTATTTTCCAATGATACGATCTTTTTTGATAATAACATATCTCATGGTAGACATGCTCTTGCTATGGAGCGAAGCAAACGGACATACATACATAATAACATCTTCAAATACAACTCTACTGGTATCATGATAATGGCATCAGATGATACAGATATGACCAACAACCAGATACTTAGTTGTCAGGGAGCAGCAGGTATAGGTGTAATCATAGCTGGTGATGGGAGATTAATATTTGATGATAATATAGTTAGCTTCAATGCCAAAGCATTTTATATAGATACAAAAGATTTTGAAAAGGGTATGAGAAGATACTTCCATAACAATACCATCACATATAACAAAGAGGCATTTCATTTTCACTTAAGTATAAAAAATAATACTATCATAGGCAATACAATAGTAGGCAACCTAGATGATGTAGTCAAAGATATAGAGGGCTCAGATACTATATCTAATAT
>DAOUPF010000016.1 GCA_030626265.1 Sulfurovum sp. | reverse complement strand
GTATGATATAGAACCTGATGTAATTACTCTCGCAAAAGGTCTAGCAGGTGGTGTGCCTATAGGCGTAGCTATGACTAATCTCAAGGATATATTTGAACCTGGTGATCATGGGAGTACATTTGGCGGTAATTTTTTGAGTACTAGTGCTGGTTTGGCAGTGCTTGAGGTACTACAAGGTGAAAAATCATCTGGAGCCTTAGATGAGAGGATTAATCTTTTTGCTGAAAATTTAGATAGAATTGCTACAAACTACCCTAAGCTGTTTTCACAAAATGTTGGTCTAGGGCTGATGCTAGGGCTGCGTGCAGTGGACAGCAAGACACAGCAGACTATTGTATCTAATGCATTTGAAGAGGGACTCATAGCTCTAAAGGCTGGTCGCAATACAGTTAGGTTTTTACCACCACTAACTATCACAAAAGAAGAAATTATAGAAGGGTTTAATCGTTTTGAAAAAGTTATTTCTGCTATATAGCATTATAGGATTTGGCAGTTTGTTTGCTGGAAGTGAACTTCAAAATTATCTCACTAATGAAAAGAATTTGATATTTGATTTTCAACAAGAAAAAAACCAGTTGCAGACTGATATGTTACATGATAGCTGGATATCTCCGATAACTCTCAGCTATCAAGAGAACTGGACTACACAGCCACTTAGTGGTACGCAGTCTAGCTCTGCTTTTAGTATAGGTATAGATCAGCCTATCTTCAAATCGGGAGGCATTTACTACGCTATCAAGTACTCTAAAGTTCTAGGTGATTTGAATGCTCATGAGATAGCTACAAAGAAGCGTCAGTTGATAGGGCAAGCTATAGAGATACTCTATGGCATCAAAAAAGCGAAGCTACAGCATCAAAAATTGAGACTGATGGTTAGAAATGACAACATAGATATCAGAACAAAACAGGAGAGCTACGATGCAGGTATACTAGATAGTAGTTTCCTAGATCAAGCTATACTAAAACGCAATCAAGATGAATCTCAGATGTTAGATATTGAGCTCACATTAGCAACTCTTAGAAACTCATTTAAACTTCTAAGTAGAAAAAATCCTGATAGACTAAAAACTCCAAGCCTAAAGTTAATATCTTTAAACAACTATAAAAACAATAATCTAAGTTTGACTTCTAAGCGTTTAATAACTTTGGAGAAAGAGTATAGTAGTAAAATGACTTGGGCAAAATACCTACCAACTATCTCAGTAAATGCTAGATATACCAATACAGACCAAGAATCTCCTACTATGGATGATGATTACAGTACATATGGATTTAAAATTTCAATGCCGTTAAATATCAACACTTTCAAAGATATAGAGTCAAGTCGTGTGAGCTATATGCAGTCAGTAACAGAGCTACAAGATAGCCGAAGAACTGCGGGGATAGAGTATGCAGTAGCTAGACAAAGTATTCATATCATCAATAAAAGAATAGCACTTGCAAAAAAAGATGAATCACTATATAGAAGTCTCTACAATAGAACAAAAGATTTAGTAAAAGCTGGAGAAAAGACCAATCAAGACACTCAAACTATGCTAAATTCACTAAAGATAAAAAAGCTTGATCGTCAAATATTTGCTATAGATAAGCAACAAAAACTATTGAGCCTTTATATTAAGGTGAGTGGTTGAATTTCTCGGAGTACATGAATTCATGGCTCTATGGAGAAGGTGGCTATTATAAGAA
Source organism: Sulfurovum sp. (assembly GCA_030626265.1). Lineage (GTDB taxonomy): Bacteria > Campylobacterota > Campylobacteria > Campylobacterales > Sulfurovaceae > JAAXPZ01. Next base: position 9,306 of record DAOUPF010000016.1, on the reverse strand, counting down.
CTTCAAAGCCATAGGAAAGTCTGGTGATTTTTATACAGCAGTGAGTACTAGTGCTTTTTTTGGTGCGAGTATAGCCAACTATTTTCATAAACTTATATCCCAGCAAAGAGCACCTAGAGATGCATGGCTTATAGAAGTGGGAGCCCATCAAGGATACTTGCTTTGTGACATGATACAGTGGCTATATACAATCGAACCAGACCTCATAAAATCTCTTAGTTTTGGTATAGTAGAGAGACAACCAGAGGTCAGAGAGGCACAACAAAAGTACATACAGGGTCGTTTTGGTGATGATATAGAGGTAAAATACTTTGATGATATATTGGCCGTTGAGGCAGAGTATGCATTTGTAGTGGCAAATGAAATCTTTGATGCTTTTCCATGTGAGCTTATCAAAGATAAAAAACTTGCAAGAGTTATAGATCATCAAATAGAGTGGGATGAAGCCCCTCAAGAGATTTTAGATTTTACTACAAGACATAGACAAGTTACTGGTGAGATTGCAGTAGGGTATGATAAATTTGCCATAGATATGGCATCAGGTATCAAAGAGATAGACTTTATCAGCTTTGATTATGGTGAGAGATATGTGAGAAATGATTTTTCTGTTCGTATCTACAAGGAGCATGAAACCCTACCACTATTTGATGAAGAGTTGACTCTTAGTGAAGCTTACCAGAGGGCTGATATCACTTATGATGTAAACTTTGGACATGTTATAGAGGCTTTTGAGACTATAGGATTTGAGACTATAGATTGTGAGACACAAGCTAGGGCTTTGATACGATTTGGTTTGATAGATATACTAGAGCAGTATGCCAAGAGTACGACAGAGGCAAATTATCTACGAGAAGCAGATAAGGTAAAAACCCTTATCTCTCCTACGATTATGGGGGATAGATTTAAAATGGTTCATTTTAGAAAATAACCATTTAAGGTAGTTATTTTCTCTTCAATCTTTTTAGTATAGCACAACGTTTGATAGCACCACTCTCTCCACCAAATCTTTTGCTGTATCTTTCAAATTTTTCATTACCTATCATTGCTATACACTGCTCTTTAGTCATAGACGAAGTAGAGGCTGTTGTTGTAGGTTGTATCTCCACAGCTTTGGGACTTTCAACAGTAGTTACGACTTCAGACACTACTTTTGCTTCACGCTTGATAGTAGTTTGAGGTCCAAGTAGTTCAGGGTCAGTTTTGTTTGAATCAATACTATATGGCTCTGGTTTGATATGATATTTGCCTTCAGAGCTTCGTGTATATAGTGTTCCAGTAATGTTAGTTTCATTAGTATCAACAACATCTACAGGAACATTTCTATAATGACGAGCACATCCACTCATAACTAGTACAATTAATAATCCATATCCTATATATTTCATTTTATTCCTTACATATTTTCAAAGTATTTATACAGTATTTTACTTGATATTACTTAATCTATACTATCTTCCATATCTATCACAACTACTGCTATAGCAAAACCACCATCATGACTGATAGATAGTGAGCTATTTTTTAGGGGGTGTAGTTTTTGTGCTTTTCTTTTCAATGTAAAAGATGGAGCACCTCTTGGATCCTTTGATATGATAATATCATGGAAGCTTAATCTTGACCCTATACCACATCCTAGTGCTTTGGATATGGCCTCTTTTGCTGCCCAAAATCCTGCTAACGACTCTATCTTTTTTGCTAAATTTATCTCATGTGAGTTAAGAAATCTTTTTTTAAATTTATCACCATACTTATCTAACGATAATTCAATACGGGAAATTTGTATAATATCTGTACCTATTTTCATAAATAGAAGTATATCTAAATAAATATCCATTCTACGATTTTTGATACTTCATCTGCTATAAAACATTTAATGTTGCTATTTTCTATAGGTTTAGTAGGTACGATAGCTTTTTTGAAGCCTTGTGTTTCTATCTCTTTTATCCTCTGAGAGAGAGATGATACTTCCCTTATCTCCCCAGTGAGGCTTACTTCACCTAAAAATAGTGTCTCTGCACTCAATTCCCTATCTCTGTAGCTACTAAGAATAGCCGCTATTATTGCTAAATCAGCAGATGGTTCATTTACTTTGACACCACCAGATATATTGATAAAGACATCATGCGTTCCTAATGGAAGATCTAGCTTTTTTTCTAAAAGTGCCAATAACATATTTAGTCTATTGTTATCAAATCCTGTTGAGCTCCTTTTTGCATGTCCATATGATTCGGATACAAGAGCTTGTACTTCTATGATGATAGGTCGAGACCCTTCCATGATGACAGTTAATGCTGATCCAGACTGCAACTTCTCTTTGTCAAAAAATTTACCTGCCATACTTTTTGCATCATTGAGCCCATGTTTATTCATCTCAAATATTCCTACCTCATTGGTAGAGCCAAAACGATTTTTGAACCCTCTCAGAAGTCGCAGTTCTGAATTGGTGTCACCTTCAAAATACAGAACTATGTCAACCATATGTTCCAGCACTCTAGGTCCTGCGATGGAGCCATCTTTTGTGATATGCCCAATGATAAATATAGGAATATGCATACTTTTTGCTATACGCATCAGATCAAAAGTTATGGTTCTGACTTGTGTGACAGACCCTGGAGCAGATGGAGTCTCATCACTATATAGAGTCTGTATGGAATCTATGATTATGAACTCATAACTCTTGCTACTTATCTCTGCTATGACAGAGCTTAGACTAATCTCAGGGAGTAGATAGAGAGCATCATGGTTTGCATCTAAGCGGTTGGCTCTTAGCTTGATTTGCCCAGCTGATTCTTCACCTGAGACATATAGTACTTTTTTGTTGGTTTTGGCTAGATTTCCGGCTATCTTTAGTAGTAGTGTTGACTTTCCTACTCCTGGGCTTCCTCCTATGAGTGTCAAAGATCCAGGGACTATACCACCACCAAGTACCAAGTCTAGCTCTCTGCTACCCGAAGAGAACCTGGTGACATTATCTTCATTTATCTCTGTGATTGGTTTTGCTTTATTGGTATTAGTCTGTGTGCTGATAGTTGATGTCTCTTTTAGAAACTTTATCTGCTCACTATTTAACTCTATGAGACTCTCCCACTCATTACATGATGGGCATTTTCCCATCCAACGAGGTGTCTGAAATCCACATGATTGACACTCAAATAGTGTTTTTTTCTTTGCCATTTTTATGCCCTATATTCTTTTCTTGTACTATTGTATAGTAAAAATTCATATCTTGACAAAAATATGTCAAATTGTCATATTTTTAAGTTATAATAGTGTTAATAAAAAGGAAACTAATTGAATTTAAAAGCATTACAACATCTATTATATGGACTATACCTAATAAATAGTTTTGGATTTAGACTGAGAAAGACCAATGACATAGCAGAGAAAAAAAAGTTACGCATAGCATATGCAAAGGCACAATTATCAGCACTGAATATAAAAGTCACTATAGAAAATCCGGATAAACTACCTGCCAATGGACAATATCTACTAGTGAGCAATCATAGAAGCATTATTGACCCTCCTATCATTGAGCTAGCGTTAGAGAGTACAGATATATTTGGTCTATGGATATCCAAAAAAGAGCTATATAACTCTCTATTTTTTGGTCTATTTGTTCGTAATGGTGGAAGTGTACTATTGGACAGAGAGCAGAGTGGAATGAGTGGTTTTTTCTCTGATGTCAAAAAGGGAGTATCTGAGGGAAGTTCTATCTTTATATTTCCAGAAGGTACACGGAACAAAACAGATAAGCCTCTATCAGAGTTTAAAGATGGCTCACGCATAATAGCTCTCAAAAATAGACTACCAATACTCCCAATATATATCAAAACTAATGCTGGAGATATACTAAAACAAGCAATAAAAGATGATAAAGTAGAACGAGAAGTTTCTGTAGTCTTTGGTGATTTACTTGATTATAAAAGTAGAGATAATCTAGAAGAGAAATATAGAGAGATATTTGAGATTTAATGGAAGTGGAGACTTCAGTCCCACCAAAAGCATATAGAATAATAAAAGGTACTATATACTTTACAAATATGGAGTGGGACTTAAAGTCTCCACTTCCTAAATATTAGGTTTTATACTGTCTATCTAGCATTCTTGACAGCTTCTAGTACTGCCTCATAGTTTGGCTCATCTGTGACCTCTGGTACAATCTCTTTGTACTCTATCTTCCCATTTCTATCTAGTACAAAAACAGCTCTAGCTAGTAGACCTTTTAGTTTGTTATCTAGCATCAACACTCCGTAAGCCTTACCAAATTCTCTAGTGGCAAAGTCACTGACTACTGTGAGATTATCTATACCCTCAGTTGAACAAAACTTACCAGCAGCAAAAGGTAAATCCATAGATACAACAGTTACTTCACATATGTCAAGCATAGCGATATTGGAGTTGAACTCTCTAGTCTCTTTGGCACAAGTATCTGTATCAAGAGATGGCACAGAGATGATGACTTGCACTCTATCAAAACTATCTCCACCAACCTCTACATCACTCAAATCTGTCCCAGTGGTCATTACTTTTGGTGCTTTATCTCCTACGCTTAGTCCTGCTCCATCTAGCTTTACTTCTGTACCTTGAAAGTTTGTTGTATTCATAATGATAATCTCCTAATGTAAATTTGAACTATTATACCAAAAATTAAATTGTATTTTATAAAAATATTTCATCTAAAATTATATTGACATACTCATTGGCTTTAAAGCGAACCAAATCATCAGGACTCTCTCCTGTACCCATGTAGTAGATAGGCATTTTTAGCTCATCTGCGATACTCAATACTGCTCCACCTTTGGCAGTGCCGTCTAGCTTGGTGATTATGATGCCGTCTATTCCTATGATGTCATCAAATGCTTTTGCTTGGTTTATCGCAGAGCTTCCTTGGGTTCCATCTAGGATGAGCATTTTTCTGTGAGGTGCTGCCTTGAGTGCTTTGTCACATATTCTCACCATCTTTTTGAGCTCTTCGCTGAGATTTGTCTGAGTGTGTAGTCTGCCTGCTGTGTCTATGATGACATTGCTTATGCCTTTGGATTGTGCGGATTGTATAGTATCATAGACCACAGCAGATGGATCATGCCCTTGTCTAGTGGAGACGATAGGGATATCTAGCTTTGCAGCCCAACGACTCAGCTGTTCTATAGCAGCTGCACGGAAAGTATCACCAGCACCTAGCATTACTGTTCGTCCATTATTGAGATAGTGCTTAGCTAGTTTTGCGATAGTGGTCGTTTTGCCTGCACCGTTGACTCCTACTATCATCTCTACAAATGGAGTATAACTGCCTGGCTCTATCCATTCAGCACGGTATTGAAATACAGAGATGAGGGAGTTGAAAGCCTGTATACGAGTGATAGTCTCAGGCAGTCCCTCTAGAAGTCGTTCTATCAACTCATAGTTTACATCAGCCTCTAACAATATATCTTCAAACTCATCTTTGTGTAGCTTTGACTTTTTTTCTGGTAGAACCTCATGGATAGCTTCAGTAGTTTTACCAAAAGCTTTTTTTAAAAATCCAAACATAGCCATATTATTTTCTCCTCAATTGCTCTATATCACTAGTGATCATCTCTATAGGCGTTGCACCTATGAAGTGCATATTATACTCACCATTCTTAAATATAATGGTAAGAGGAATAGGGTAATTCTCACCAATCTCTAACATACTAACTAAACGCAAGGATAGTTTATCACTATCCTTGCTGTTTGATATGAAGTGACTGGCTCCATGTTGCTTCATAAAATCCCGTAGTTGTGTGCTGTTCATGTCACTGTTTGCCAATATGCTTATCATAAATAGATCTTTTGGATATTTTTGTTGTAGATCACTCAAGTATGGTAATAGTCCACGGCTTGGTGATGACCAATTGGCAAATATATTGATAGCGATAATTGGCTGTGATACTTTTTTGACCTTAATCTTTTTATCTATCAAAGTGATGGTAGTAGAGCGATTATCTATATCTGTGATGATGAAGTCATTTTGGATTTTTACTACTGGTTTTATGATTTTGACTTCTGAAAGTTTCTCTTCAACAGGTTTTTTATCACTACAGCCTACACATAGTAATATAGATATAAAGATAAAAGAAGAGAGTATATATCGCATAAGTGCCTTTGATTATGAATAATTCTATTGTATAATCGGGATTATATCCAAAGATGATAAAAGAGGAGATATGAATAAGAGACAATTTAGAACACAAGCTCTTCGTAGGCTGAGGTCTATTTCGAAGTTACAGTCTTACCTGATAGATAAAAAGATAAATACTAGACTATATAAAATCATAAAACAGGCAGAGGCAAAATCTGTGATACTTTATATCCCATTAGGAATTGAGATAGATATAATGCCACTTATTGGACAGCTAAGACGAGAGGGGGTTATGGTTTTAGTACCTTTTATGGAAGGTGACAGTTTTAGATTGGTAAAATATAGGTTACCATTGAGTATAAAACAGTATGGTGTAAGAGAACCAAAAATTTCAAAACAGTATAGAAAAAAAAGAATTGATATATCAATCGTCCCCATAGTAGGGACAGATAAAACATTCCGACGCATAGGGTTTGGCAAAGGCATGTATGATAGATTTTATGCACGAGATAAAAGAAATATAAAAGAGACCATTTTTGTCCAAAGAGTTCTCTGTTTTAGCAAAGAGATAGTAACAGATGATTTTGATGTTAGAGCAGATAGGATTATAACAGGATAGTTGGGTTAAATATAATTTGAAATTGGGTTCCTTATAGTAAAAAGGAAACAAAATGTATATGATGGCAAGTGTAGGTCTACTGGCAGGGGTAGGCATAGGTTATATGGTATCGAAGATAGGTAGTGGCAAGAGATTTAAGTACCTAGAGCTTGAAGCAAAAGCAAAAGCCAAGACTATAGAGCAGGAAGCAAATATCCTCCTCCAAGAAGCAAAAGTAGATATAAAAACAAAAGAGCTAGAACAAGAAAAAGAGTTTGATAAGAGAAATTCTGAAGTAGAAAAGCGCAACCGTGACTTGATACTAAAGAGCAGAGAGAGTGATGAAGAGAAGGAAAAAGCACTTCAGCTTCAAAATAAGCTAGGGGAGAGACAGAAAAATCTCCAAACATTAGAGATAAAAAAACGAGAAGAGATAGATAAGGCTATAGACAAGCTAGAGAATGTAGCATCATTGACTCAATCAGAAGCCAAAGAGTATATACTCCAAAAAGTAGAAGAGAAAAGTCAGTCTGATATAGCAGCTATAGTGCGGAAGCAGGAGAAGATAGCCCAAGAGAAAGCCAAGAAAAAAGCTAACTATATACTAGCACAAGCAACTACACGTTATGCAGGTGAGTTTGCTGGTGAGAGACTTATCAATATAGTCACACTCCCTAGTGATGAGCATAAAGGTCGCATTATTGGAAAAGAGGGTCGCAATATCAAAGCTATGGAACAACTACTTGGAGTGGATATCATCATTGATGAGACTCCTGGAGTGATATTGGTGAGTAACTTCAACCTCTACCGACGTGCTATAGCCACAAGGGTGATAGAGATACTAGTAGAAGATGGACGAATACACCCAGGACGCATAGAAGAGGTACATTCTAAAGTGCAAGAGGAGTTTGAGAACAAGATTTATGAAGAGGGAGAGAGTGTAGTCATAGATTTAGGACTCTTCCCTATGCATGAGGAGCTTATCAAACTACTGGGTCGATTGAAGTATCGGGCCAGCTATGGACAAAATGCCCTAGCACATACACTTGAAGTAGCTCGTCTAGCACGAGTGATGGCAGCAGAGATGGGTGGAGATGAAAAGCTGGCTCTTAGAGCAGGGCTATTACATGATATAGGTAAGGCATTGACTCAGGACTTTGGTGGCTCTCATGTAGAGCTAGGTGCAGAAGTGTGTAAAAGACACAACGAACACCCAACAGTCATCAATGCTATCTATGCCCATCATGGTCATGAGGAGTTTGATAGCGTAGAGAGTGCTGCTGTATGTGCTGCTGATACACTCTCAGCTGCTAGACCAGGAGCTAGAAGAGAAGTACTAGAGAGCTTTACTAAGAGAGTCAAAGATATAGAAGCTATAGCCATGGACAATGAGGGGGTAGTACAAGCCTATGCCATCAATGCAGGAAGAGAGATACGAGTATTTGTAGATGCAGGCAAAGTAGGAGACAATGAAGCAGTACTTCTGAGTAGCACTCTTGCCAAAAAGATAGAAGAGAAAGTTCAATATCCTGGAGAGATTAAGGTAAATGTGATTCGTGAGACACGGTCGGTAAATTTTGCGAAATAGAGAGATGTATTTTAAATTCTCTCTTTAAGCAATATTTCCATCTCATGAGCAGGTATTGGCCTGGAATAGTAAAACCCTTGAATATCCTTACACCCATTAGCAACAATGAAGTCTTTCTGCTCTTTTGTCTCTACACCCTCTGCAATCACTTTAAGCTTCAAACTTTTTGCTAGGGTTATAACTGCTTTTGTTATCTCTATATCTTCTTCATCATCTGGTAAATCTCTTATAAAATCTTGATCAATCTTTAACTTATCAATAGGTAGCTTTTTCAGATATGCCAAAGATGAGTATCCCGTTCCAAAGTCGTCTATTGCTAGGGAAATACCCATATCACTGATTTGATTGAGTATCTTAATAGCCTCTTTTGGATTAGTCATGATTTGACCCTCTGGTATCTCTATCTCTAGCCACTCTGCCTTGCAGCCTGTATCCTTTATTAAGCCTTTTAGCATCTCAATAAAGTCTGGTTGCTGTAATTGCTTAATTGCAAGGTTTACGGCTAAGAGCCCTGGCATTAAGCCCTCTTTGTACCATTGAGAGAGTTGAGACATGGCAGTTTTCATAACATACCTATCTAGTTCTACTATGAGTCCAGTAGATTCTGCTAGAGTGATAAATTTAGATGGAGATACTATACCCATACTGGGGTGATTCCATCTTACAAGTGCCTCCATTCCTGTAATCTTATCTGTTACTCCATTTACTTGGGGTTGATAGTAAACTATGAACTCTTCATTTTTAAGAGCTTCTCTTAAGCTTCTCTCCATAACTACTCTCTCAAATACCAGCTCAGTCATCTCTGCACTATAATATTGGAAGTTATTTCTTCCCTCACTTTTTGCTTTATACATTGCTGTATCTGCATACTTTAAAAGATTTTGAGAAGTTAGCCCATCATCAGGATATACGCTTATCCCTATACTACTAGATATATAAAGAGTATGAGAATCAATAATTATAGGTTCCGTTAAAATGTTAAGAATTTTCTGTGCAATTAGTGCTGTAGATTGTGTACTT
>DAOUPF010000034.1 GCA_030626265.1 Sulfurovum sp. | reverse complement strand
TGCAGACGGATACTATGATAATAAGCAAGATAAAGTACATACATGAAAACCCTGTAAAAAGAGGGTATGTAGATGATGCGGTGCATTGGAGATATAGCTCTGCTAGAGATTATGAAGGAGTAGAAGGACTGATGGAGGTTGAGAGGTTTTGGTAGTTTAGGGTTTGGGTATGCGTTACCACCGAGGACGGATGGGAACGAGGAAAAAAAATAAATTACAATAGGGCTAATCCTCAGCCCTATCTACATACTCCTCCACAACCCAATCAGCAAAAGGGATGGCAGAAGTAAACGCTGGACTGACGGCATTGAGCACATGTATGCTGTCCTCATCACCTTCTACTACAAAGTCTTGTACAAGCTCTAGAGTCTTGGTGTCTAGTAGCTGGGCTCTGATACCTGGGGTACTCCACTGGGTGTATCCAGTGTGGTTCATATCTCTTGTAAGCGTTTTTGCTAGATTTATGAGATGAGATTTGATATATTTTTTTACCTCTGTATATGCTAGAGAGCGAAAGCCAAAAGCATTAGTGAGAAATAACTTTGCTTCATAGTAGAGTATCTGTATCATCTCATCTAGTTTGAAGTTATCTAGTCCTTTGTAGTTCTCTCTCCAAAATGCAGGTATGGCAGTAGGGCCAATTTTCGATGCATCATCTACTGTTAGGGTATAGTGAACTCCCAAAAATGGGTTTGCTAGGTTTGGGACTGGATAGACATTGGTTCCAAGATGACTTAGATTATATTTATCTTTGAGATATATGCCTTTAAATGGGATGATGACATAGTCCTTTGCAAAGCCATACTCTTTGGCTATCTTGTCAGCATACAGCCCTGCACAGTTGATGAGCTTTTTACACTCCAAAATACCTTGTGAGGTTTGAACCTTTGTTTTGTCTATTCGTTTTTGATATTTTACACCTCTAAATATCGTCACACCCATAGCCTCTATATCTCGTCCAAATGCCAGAGTGACCTCTTTTGGGTTTACCGTAGAGGTCGTAGGAGAGAACAGAGCCTTTTTATAGGTTTTTATATTGGGATATGCCTTTTTCAGCTCTTGCTCATCTAGCCATGACAGCTCCACTCCATTATTATCTCCGCGTCTTTTGAGCTCTTCTAGCCCTTTTAGCTCCTCTGCATTAGTAGCTATGACTACTTTGCCACACCTGTTTATAGCTAGACCTTTCTCTTGGCAAAACCTATGCATAAGACGGTTGCCATCTCTAGTGAACTTTGCTTTGAGTGAATCTGCACTGTAGTAAAATCCAGCATGAAGTACACCTGAGTTTCTACCACTACTATGCTGTGCTAGTTCTGACTCTTTCTCTATCAGCACTATCTTGCAGTTTGAGTCTCTCTCTTTTAGGTTTTTGGCTATGCTTAGCCCTATGATTCCACCACCTATGATGAGATAGTCATACATATCAGTAACCTAGTGGCTCTTGTATGAGTATGATAGTAGTTCTGCCCTCTTTGTCTCCATTGATATATGTGAACTTGTTGGCTATATTGTCAGTATCATATCTAGGCTCTTTGCCCATACTGATAGCTTTGCCATTCATTCTTTCTATATTTTTGGGTATAGCTATCTCTCTGATACGTTTGAAGCCATCATGGATAGTATCTACTATCTTGTTTTCACTCACTAGCAGTAGTACTTTCTTGGGACCAAATATCTGAGCAGCTACTCTGTTGCCATCTCCATCGACATTGACCAGTACTCCATCTCTAGTGATAGCATTACACCCTGTGACATAGAGGTCGCTGACGATACCCTGTCGTCGTCTCTCAAAGTTCTCTTCCATACTGATACCAGATTCGTATTGGTTACATAGATCTATACCTGTATGATTGACTAGGTACTCGAGTAGACCTGTCTCCATAACTGTAGTAGAGCCTCCAAGCCCTATCTTTAGTCCATCAAAGATAAATCCCTTGGAGACCTCTAACGCCTCCTCTTTGTCCTGTACAACAATAACATCAAAGCCGTTTGTAATTGATTGCATTCTTTAGCTCCTGATAATTTATGAAAACTCATTATAAATACAAAGATAACTATACCCAACAGATGTACATTAGGTACTAGCTCAAAATAGCTGTCTAAGTTAAACAGAGTATCTTGGGATAGTAGAAGTAGACTACTGAGTCCAAATAATACTCTCTCCCATAGCTGTAGTTTTCTATCCCAGAAACCTTCGATGAGGATAGTAAATGCCATGAACCCTACTATACCAAAGCCAAATACCTCAAACTTCTCTATCCAACTACCAGTAACTAGTGGTGAAAATGCAAATAATAACGGGACTATATACAGACCCTTGCCCAGTATCCATGACTGCACACCTGTTCTCATAGGGTGAGTTCCTGCTATACCCGCTGCGGCAAATGCTGCTAGGCATACTGGAGGTGTGAGGTTGGAGTCCTGAGAGAGCCAAAATATGATAAGGTGAGCAGCGAGTAGATACATAGTAGCCTCTGGCAATACCACACCAGCACTTACAAGTGCCGCCATCTCAGGAGTCATCATGAGCCCTACAAGTGCTGGAGCAGACAATACTGCCAAGACAACATATGATGCCGTCACAGGTAGGCCCATACCCAGCACTAGTGATGCAATGGCTATAAGGATAAGAGCAATAATAAGCTGTCCTTGTGACCACTCCATAATCAGCTGAGAGAATATAACACCAATACCAGAGATATTGATAGCTCCCACTATGATACCAACACCGACTAGTAGCACGCCAGTTACTACCATGTTTTGACTACCGAGTGCCAAAGCTTCAAATACCTGCTTGATACCCATTCTCTTGTTTTTAGTTAGATATGATGCACCTATGATAGCTACTATAGCGATACCTGCTGCATAAGTAGGTGTAAATCCATATATCAGTAAACCAATCAGAGTAGATAGTGGTATCAAAAAGTGGAAGCCCTCTCTCAGAATTGGAAATATCTTTGTCTTGCTATCTTTGTTGACTGCTATATCATGTTTTTTGGCATGGATATGGATATAAAATCCGATAGAAGCAAAGTACAAAATAGCTGGCAAAATAGATACCGTGATGATAGTCACAAAAGGTATCTGAGTAATCTGAGCCATGATAAATGCCCCTGCCCCCATGATAGGAGGCATTATCTGTCCTCCTGTGGAAGCAGCGGTCTCAACTCCAGCGGCAAAAATAGGCTTGAATCCATTTTTCTTCATCATTGGGATAGTGATTGATCCTGTAGAGACTGTGTTGGCAACTGCAGATCCTGATATAGTACCCATGAGTGCCGATGAGAACACAGCCACATGTCCAGCACCCCCACGGAACCTAGAGGTAACTACAGATGAGAGGTCTACGATAAAATCCCCTGCACCACTTTTCAGTAAAAAGGCTGCAAAAAGTATGAACATAAATACATAGGTAGAAGATATAGTAGCGATAGAGCCAAACAGCCCCTCACCAGTGAAGTACATCCTATATAAGAACCTAGTAGTAGTCATACCTCCAAAGGCAAAAACACCCGTCAGTAGCTTACCAAAGTATAGTATATACCCGATGGCTGTAATCATGATAAAAGGAATAATCAATCCCGTAGTCCGTCTAGTAATCTCTATAGATAAGACGATTGAGAGTACCGCTATATTTAAGTCCCATGGTCGCATAGAACCATCAGCCTCTTGATATAGTGACTCCTCAAAGCCAACCATATAGAAGAATGGTATAAGTACCAAAATAGCTATAAAAATATCTATAATAGGTACAAAGTCTTGATTGGAATACTTTGAAGCCCTATATGTAAGGAAACCAAGAGAAGCTAGCAGTGAGAAGTGTGCTGCATTGAACCACAGATCACTAAGCCCTCCTTCTATGTTGATATAAAAGTGAAAGATTGAGATAAAGATAGCGTACACAAAAGTGAACTTTTGTACGCTTTTCTTGGATATTTTAAACATGAGTATACCTGCCTATTTGATTAGTTTTATAAAATATTTATATTGTTTGTAATAGCTAAATCAGTAAATAACTTATAAAACTATCAATACTACCCAGAGTGAACTTAGCACTGCTGGGTATTTGTGGAGGGTATGTATCTACTTTGCTATTAGTCTAGCTGGGATATCAATACCTTGCTCTTTGTAGTACTTAGCAGCACCTGGGTGAAGAGGCATAGGAAGACCTGCTATTGCACTTTTGATGTTCATTACTTTTGTTGCTTTATGAACAGTGTTTAGGAATGGTAGGTTCTCATACATAGTCTTAGTCAATAGATATACAGTCTCATCTGGAGTATCTTTTGTCACTACTAGTAGGTTTGGCTGAGCGATAGTCTGGATATCAGCTTTTTGTCCTGGATAAGTATCTTTAGCGATTACATATCTAGTCCATACTGGATAAGCTTTTTGGATTTTTGCTACATCTGCATCAGAGAACTGTAAATGTTGTACTTTGTCAGCACCTATAGTTGCGTATGCATTTGTCACAGCAGATGTAGGAGGTCCTGAAGGGATATTCATACCATCTATCTTGCCATCTTGTAGTGAAGTAGCACTAGGTCCATAGCCTAAAAACTGAAGATTCATCTTTTCAAAGTCGATATCTAGAGCACCAAGAACTGTCTGACCAGAAACTCTAGTACCAGAGTTTCTCTTACCTATAGAGAACTTTTTGCCATACATATTTTTCATATCCATAATGTTACCAGTAGTTGCTACTTTGTTGTATACAACAAACTGCTCAACATTTTGCCATAGCATAGAAACTGAACGGAGATTTTTTCTAGGCTTACCTTCATACTTAGCTTTACCTTGCCAAGCCATAGATCCAAAAAGACCCTGCAAGATAGCAAAATCTACTTCACCTTTGTCGATCATATCAACATTTTCACCACTACCAGCACTAGTAATCGCAGAGAATGTAAGCTTATGCTTCTTCGCCAACTTCAAACTAGCAATAGTTGCAATTCCAACACCTACTGGATAGTAAGTACCACCTGTACTAGCAGTTGCGAGGATATACTTCTTCTCCTTGCCTGCACTTAGCTGAGAGACCAACGCTGCTGAAAGAACCGTAGTGAGTAAAACTTTTTTGACTAATGATTTTGTAACCATTGTAACTCCTTATGAATTTTAGATTTCAAATTGTAAGGTAAGTTTCGTAAAAGTTTCATTAAAGTTTCAAGTATTACTATTATTCTTTTATTAACTTCCATTTTTTCTATATTATAGCAATGAAATATTTTAGGCAAAAAAGTATATAATCATTTTTTAGTTTAATAAATCAAATTTTGGAGATACACAATGAAAAAATTATTACTATTGCTAGGGCTTATACATGGTTTATATGCTCTAGATGCAACAAGTTCAATTCCCAAAGAACAAAAGGAAGTTGTTGCAAGCATTGCAGAGGCATTAGATTTGCCTTCAGATAAAGAAACAAAAAAACTTATTTTTGATAAGATTGATTCTTTTTTTACAAGTGGATGGTCTTCTCATTGGACAACAAATAGCACAGGTACAGGCTCTAAAATCAAAAAGAGCAAAACACAGATATGTGATGTAACCATTTATAATGACAATAGAGTAGTAAACTGCACTTTTGTTCACTTTAAAAAAGAGAAACAACTATTTATTACTGTAAAGCAATATATTGAAACAGAATCATCGACTGCATTGAAGCTATATAATGAGAAAAAAGCTGACTCAAAATATATCATTAAAAATGAAACTGACAATTATGCTTACTTTCAAGAGAAAGGATATATGAGCTATGAGACTTATCATATAAAATCACCAGTTGGTATGGTGGTTTATGAGTCTTCATACTTTTTAGATCTTAAATAATTATCTATAAACTTTTACTCTATTATATATCCTTGACCCTTTCTAGAGGTGATGAAGTCATCTCTAGTTATCTTGTCTTTGAGCCTTTTTATAACTGTTCTAAATGTTGAGTCTAGTTTCTCTGTCGTTCCCCAAATCTCTTCTTTGAACTTATCAGTCTCTACTATCTTTCCTTTTGAGCTCATGAGTATATCTAGTACTTGTGTCTCTCTATTTGATAAGTTGACGATTTTGCCATTTTCATATAGGATCTTTTCATTTTTGCTATAGGAGTATATATCATTTATTTTTATGATTTTTTGCCTATCTTCAAGCACTTCATCTTTGGCTTTTGCCAGCATCTCCATCATATTATCTACATTTAATGGCTTTACAAAATAGCCTAGAACTTTCAACTCTATAGATTTTAATAGCTTCTCCTCATCTTTATATGCTGATACTATGATAAATTTTTGTTCTGGATTAAGGTAGTGCATCTGCGCTAGCATTGTCATGCCATCCATGTTAGGCATTTTTATATCTGTGAGGATTAGATCAAATGATTTTTTATCTTTTAGATTCTCTTTGTATATATCTAGCCCCTCCTGCCCATCTTTGGCTATGACTACCTCTTCAAATATATTGTTAAGATAAAATCCTAGTATCTCTCTAGCATCTACCTCATCTTCACATAAAAGAACCCTTGTATCAATCATCAAATCCCTTTTTCAATAAAAAATCTATAGTGAACATAACACCATCATCTATATTTTGTACTGTTATCTCACCATTCATATTATTCTCTATAATTGTTTTTGTCATATATAGCCCTATCCCCGTGCCTTTGTTCTCAAACTTAGTGGTAAAGTATGGCTCAAACATTCTCTCTAATACTTCTGTAGTAGCATAACCACCATTATTGTATAGAGTTATCTTCTCTTCATATATAGTTATGAGAATTTTACCATGAAAGTTACTATTTTTTTCTTTTTGAGTGAGTATTGCATCTCTTGCATTTGACAGTATATTTAAAACTGCCTGCTTAAACTCATTTTCATAACTATTTATAAATAATGGTTCACCCTTTAGTACTACCTTTATATCATTTTTATCTACTTGTGTCTGCATGATAGACAGAGTTACCTTTATCGCCTCTTTGACATCAAATAACTCTCTGTTTTTAGAAGGTTTATAAAAGTCTCTAAAGTCATCTATAGTCTCAGACATATAAGTAATCTGCTTTTTTGCTCTATTTACATAGTCATTTAGCATATTATCTATGAACTCTTTGTTACTTACATTGTCTCTAATAAAATGTATGATTAGAGAGATATTGTTGAGTGGTTGTCTCCACTGGTGAGCGATTGCACCTATCATCTCACCCATAGCAGCTAGCTTATTTTGCTGTATGAGGAGCTTTTGCTTCTCTTGGTTTTTAGCTACTTCTTTTTGTACTAAGGCTGTTAGCTTTTTGGATGCCTCTTTTTTCTCATCTATATCCATACTCATCATAGATAGTCGTAGAGGTTTGGCATCATCATCTAGCACCACTTTTCCACGTCCTAGTATCCATATATACTCACCTGATTTGGTCTTGAGTCTATATTCGCATATGAGATGTCCGCTATCTTTATCATGGATATGTGTATCTAGCGCTTTAGTTACCTGCTCTCTATCTTCGATATGAATAAGGTTAAACCACTCCGTGTATGAACTAATATCCCCTGTTTCATATCCCAACATCTGAAGCCATTTTTTAGAGAAGAAAGTCTTTTTGGTTTTGAAGTTTGTATCCCATAGACCATCATTGGAGGCGATTACGGCTAGCTCATACCTCTCTTTTAGACTACTTATTTGTCTATTTTTTTTCTCAGCCATTCTGTTATATCTACTAAAGATTTTTTTTATAAATCCAGAGAACAGTACTGTAAATGTCAATAGCACTAAACCGACGAAAAATATAATCCCAAAGCCAAGCATTTTTTTATTGTCATATTCACTTTTTATATTTTGTATATTTTCATCAAGTGTTCTAGATATCACATTACCATCTTGGGATATACCAATAGAGAGAAAATACCTATTTATATCATTATATAAAGCTTTTGATCCTATGCCAGAGCTAATCTGCCATCTCTTTCTGTTGCTATGATTAAATACCTTCTTTTCTGCTTGGTCATATAACCAAAAGTAGTAACCCTCCTGAGTATATAAATCCTCTGATATTGAGCTAGTGAATGCCTTGGATGTAAGACTCCTCAAATCATCTACCGAAGAGAATGCCCCGATAAACAGCTCTCCATCCGCACTCTGCTCGAAGTGACTTAGCTGTATGGTCTTGCTGATGTCATTTTTCCATGAGAAAGAAGAGCTTTTGCCTTGAGAAGAGATATACATGAGTGTAATCTCCAATAGTTTTTTATCCTCTTTTTGATTGAATATAAGCTTCTCTATACTCTTGGCAATCTCTAGCCCATGAAGTACATTAAACTCTCCATCAAATATAACAAAGTTTATATTATTCTCTTTTTCTATCTGGTATATATATGGTTTTAGCTGCTCTATATTATTTTTTTTAAACAGTCCTCTATGTATCCCCTCAAGGGTATATACACTTCTCTTTAACTCTTTTTCTACTTTATCCAAATTCTCTTTTATATGTTGGTTTACAGAGTTTATATAGCTATTTAGATTACTTTGATTTATAAAGGTCTGCTCTTGGGTAAGCAGTGCTATCTTACTACTCTGCCTATACTCCATGACAAAGTACATTATCACCATAGACAATATTGCCAATAAAAGTATAAAAATAGGTGGAATATATGTAAGGGTCTTCTCTATATCGCTCAGTTTATATACTTTTTTTCGCATCTTATGCCTAGTTAGGAATTACTGTATAGTAATTGTATCAGAAATTTATAGAAGCACTCTATATTCAAGGTAAAAAATATGTCAATATGACATATT
>DAOUPF010000410.1 GCA_030626265.1 Sulfurovum sp. | reverse complement strand
TTATCTAGGTTATGCTTTTTTATCTCATCTATGATTCCATCTACAGATGCACCATGTGGAGGGGTGACCTCTACGGTGATGAATTTTTTGTCATTACAAAGGATATCGCAAAATTTATCAAACATTAAATACTCTTTTCTATTAGAAGTTCCCTCTATTCTTTTGGGTTTATTTGCTATAATCTTATCCAAATTATACATAGAGTGGTATTATGAAAAAAATAGCAGTATTTGATTTTGATTCGACTTTGATGGATGGAGAGACTATAGATTTCTTTGCCGCCCCGTTAGGACTAGAGAGCGAAGTATCCGCTATCACAGAGGAAGCTATGGGTGGGAGGCTTGATTTTTTTAGCTCACTCATAGCTAGAGCAAGGCTCCTAAAAGGGCTAGATGTAGCAGTAGCTGATGAGATATGTCGTACACTCCCACTCATGCCTGGAGCAGCAGAAGTAGTCGCAGGACTCAAAGAGAGAGGCTATAGAGTGATATGCTTCTCTGGAGGCTTTCGCAAGGCTACAGAGCCAGCATGCAAGATGCTAGGCATAGATGCTGACTTTGCTAACTTTCTTTATGTAGATGCAAATGGTAAGCTTACTGGAGAAGTAGGTGGTGAGATGATGTACTCAGAAGCCAAAGGTGACATGATAGTCCGCCTACAGAGTCTACTAGGCATAAGCCGTGAAGATACTCTAGTAGTAGGAGATGGAGCCAATGACCTAAGCATGTTCTTCCATGCAGATACTCGTATAGCATTTTGTGCTAAACCAGTACTCAGAGATGCTGCTACTCACTGTGTAGATGTTAAAGACTTGAGAGAGATTTTGAAGATAGTATAATGTATCGTATCTAATAATACTAATATGAATTAAAATATATAAAATAATGGAAAATATGAAAAAGAAATGTAGTATCAAAGGTATCATAAGCGAAGCACTGAGCTATAAATCTGCTCTTATTAAAGGTAATCTTGTAGCTATCATTGCTACACTCATGACTGTGGCTATACCTCTGTTTATACCTATACTTGTAGATGAACTTTTACTCAAAAACAGTGATACAATGACTGGTTGGGTTGGAGAGCATATCATGGAGATGAGTTTAGCTGGTTATGTATGGTTCTTCTTGGGATTGACACTACTGCTACGGACTTTGGGATTCATGCTCAATGTTACACAGGTTAAGACATTTCTTGGTATATCAAAAGATATATCTCTCAAACTCCGACAGAGAGTCATAACACACCTAAAAAGAGTCTCACTCAAAGAGTATGAGATGATATCCCCAGGAGCCATCACCTCTAAGCTCGTCACTGATGTCAACACAGTAGATAGCTTTATAGGTACTACAGTTAGTAAGTTTGTTATATCTATACTCGTATTACTGTTTACAGCAGTGGTACTTCTCATGATACACTGGCAACTAGCAATTTTTATACTACTTACCAATCCTATAGTAGTGTTTTTCACTGCAAACTTAGCACGAAATGTAGGAAAACTAAAACGCCAAGAGAACTCTGCTACGGAGATATTTCAGTCTAGTCTAAATGAGACTTTGGAGCTATTTCATCAGATAAAAGCAGCCAACAAAGAGCAGTACTTTTTCTCTAGGGTAGAGGAGAAGGCGAGCCATCTCAAAGATACCTCTGTAGCATTTGGATTTAGAAGTGATAGAGCTATACGGTTATCATTT
>DAOUPF010000333.1 GCA_030626265.1 Sulfurovum sp. | reverse complement strand
TAGACTCTTGTTACCCTGCAAAAGTAGCTCAGTCTCATGTCTATGCACTACTATTTGAGAAGAAGTTTGTACGCAAAAAGTTTGACTATATATGGTTCCCAGCTATCAATGAACTGCATGGATTTGTACAGTTTACTATGGGTAGTACCGCCTGTCCTATAATCTCAGGAACGCCTAGAGTGGTATATAGCTCTTTTACCAAAGAGAGTAATCTATTTGAAAAAGCAGGTGTTGTTTATATAGATGACACGCTTACTCTTGCTAATGATTCACTGTTGTGCAGACAGCTTTTTGAGACATGGGGGGATAGACTAAAAATCACTAGAGATGAGAGCAACTGGGCAGTGATACAAGCATGGAAATCACTACAGCATAATGATGAGACTATTGTATCCCAAGGGCGAGTTATTTTGGATCATGCAGAAGAGGAGAGTGAGATAGTCATACTACTTCTTGGTCGTCCATACCATAGTGACCCAGGTATCAATCATGAAGTGTTAGATGAGTTCCAAAGTCTTGGGTTCAAGACTCTCTCCATGAGGGCAATACCAAGAGATGAGGAGTATCTGAGCAGATACTTTGCCCAAGATTTAGAGGAGGGTTATATAGAGAGTGTCATGGATATCCGTGATGTATGGCCAGAAAACTTCTCTACCAACTCAGCCCAAAAAGTATGGGCAGCCAAATTTGCAGCACGACATCCCAATGTAGCAGTAGTGGATTTATCTAGTTTCAAGTGTGGTCATGATGCACCAACCTATGCTATCATAGACAAGATACTAGGAGCCAGTCGCACACCACATCTAACACTTCATGATATAGATGCCAACAAACCAGGAGGCTCTATCAAAATCAGAGTTAAAACATTTGCCTATACACTAGAGCAATACAGAAGAGAGCTAACCAAGGAGAGAGGTATATGAGTCAATCATGCAGTAGTATGACAGCACAGCAGAGCCATACAGACCTAGACTATGCAAATCAAAAACAGACACAATGGCATGACACTCCCCAGAAAACAGAGTATGCCAAAAGAGCAGATACTATCATGCTCATAGGTGGAGTAGCCCCTATCCAAGACAGACTTTTGCGTCCAGCACTCAAGTCTGTGGGAGAGAACTATATAGGGCTACCAAATCCTGATTTTGAGTCTTTTCAAGTGGGTAAAGCATTTGGAAATAGAGGACAGTGCAATCCCACATATTTTACTGTAGGTAATTTAGTAAAATATCTACAAAATCTTAGAGATGAGGATGGTATATCTACAGAAGATATCATAAAAAAGTATCTTTTTGTTACTGCTGGTGGGTGTGGGCCATGTAGGTTTGGTATGTATGTCACAGAGTATAGAAAAGCACTAGTAGATGCTGGTTTTGATGGTTTTCGTGTCATGAGCTTCGAGCACAACAAAGGTATATTCCAAGCAACAGAGAGCCAAGAGAGTGTGACTAGATTCTCACCAAAGTTTTTCATAGTTCTTATCAAGGCTTTCATGATAGGTGATATCATCAATATATTAGGATATAGAGTCCGTCCATATGAGATAAACAGGGGTGAGACTGACAGGACTATCGTGGAGTGTGAAAAGATACTCTCCGATGCTTTTGAACACAGTAAAAGTCTAGCTATCGCGATGTATAGATGTAGAAAAGAGTTTCAAAAGATCAAACTAAACCGCCTACAGCCAAAACCAAAAGTGATGATCACTGGTGAGTTTTGGGCTGCACTAACTGAGGGTGATGGTAACTATAATCTACATAGATTTTTAGAGGCTGAAGGTGCAGAGTGTATCCCTCAGCCTCTGATGAATCGTCTCATGCTTAGTATCTGGGAGGCTGAGTATACACGAACTACTCATGAGGGCTTAGATAAAGGTAGTAACAAAACTATAGATTTCTCTAGCCTAAAAAGCAAGCTGATGATAAGAGCGGCAAAAGCTGCTATCATCACACACTTTAACCTATATGCTAAAGCCATAGGACTAAATGGATATAAACTACCAGATATGGACAAGCTAGCTACCCTAGGAGAAAAATACTACCCAGTAGACTCCAACGGAGGAGAGGGACACCTAGAAGTAGCCCACCTCATAGAGAGTGTCAAGGACAACCTCTCTCATCTAGTAATCTCTGTCAAACCTTTTGGCTGTATGCCATCATCTGCCGTATCAGACGGTATCCAGTCTCTAGTAGTAAGCCACTACCCCGAAGCCAATTTTCTACCCATAGAGACATCAGGAGAGGGTGCAGCCAACTTCTACTCCAGAGTACAGATGGCACTCTTCAAAGCTAAACAGTCTGCACAAGATGAGTATGAGGCTTTAGATATACCTGATGATATACCAGATAAGGTTCATGACTATATGTATCAGCCAGATAGTGATAGAGCAGGGACTGCGGCTGGGCTGATTGAG
>DAOUPF010000302.1 GCA_030626265.1 Sulfurovum sp. | reverse complement strand
GTCGGACAGAAGCTACAGCTGAGTCCACAGACATTGGTCAGCTCTACATATATACGGTAGAACTTCACCTATACTCTTCTACTCATCACTATATGCTGTTACATTGTATGATTTTACAAGACCATTAGGAGATAGGCATTCTCTCTCAAAAAACTCTACTATTCCTTCCCTCTGGCAATGTTTCTCAAAAGCCTCGACACTAGCCCAGCTCTCATTGAATACTATAGGCATACTCTTCCCATCTGCAAATGGACTATGTATATGTTTAGTCACACGATAGCTCAGGCATCCCTCTTCTCGTAGAGTATCAGGTTCTAGTGATTTGAGTACCTCAAAGAGCTCATCAAACTTGCCCTCTTTGGGTGTAAATTGGGCTATGCAGTATAATATTTTAGACATGGGTTTCCTTTTTGATTTAGGGTTTATCTTAGTGGTAGATATACTTTGGTAACTAGCTTTGACTTTTCTACCTCAGCTGGATTGTTATGATAAAACTCATAGCCTACTGGCATCTTCATATTTCTCATCTTTTTCTTGTATATGTAGGTGAATGCTGTCATCCAAGCATTTGCGAGATACTCGTATGAACCTGTATGAGTAACACACAGAGTCTTAGCACCCCTAAGCGTGCCTTTGACCCATGAGTTATCGATAGCCACAGAGGTGTCAATAGGTATACATGAGATAAACTCAGCCCTCTTGTTCTCCATATCAAAGATAGTATATATAGAAAATGGATATCCATCACTCTTGATATCATTGTCACTCATGAACTTTTCTAGGCTATCATAGTCCTCTTTCATCACTTTACCTATATCATCCATATGACACTTACCTGGAATTCCTATATAATCTATATCTTCTAGCTCCACAGTTCCATCTACATCCACTCTAGATGATACCGTGCCTGTCTCTATATGCTCTTTTAGCATCATGAGACCTCGTTCATAGTCCATACCTATAAACATCTGTATCTTCTTTTTCATCCAAAACAGAAAAAATGGCAGCGAAGCACTCATATACCATGTCACCTTCACGCCATTACCTTGTGGTTCGAGTATGAACTTTATATTAGATTCTGATTTGAAAGGCTTAGTCAATGACAGCTTCATGCTCAATTCTCTCTCACCTATAGAGAGAAGATTCATCTCCCCTGTACCTATGATCTCACCATCCCAGCCATATGATGAGCCTACTTCACCCTGATATGGGCTATACTCTAGCTTTGCATCTGCTTCCATGATGATCCACGGAGACCATGATTTCCACTCTGTATAGTTTGATAGGCTCTCTTTGGCTCTTTGTATATCACACTCTATGATGATAGAGCGTTCTACTTGGTATTTTGGCATCTATATCTCACAAATCAAATCAGCAAATTTATCTACCTCATCCCAATCTGTAAACTCTATCACACTCATAGGGTCAGTTGGTCCTTTTGTCATCCACATGATGAATCGTATCATCTGTCTATCAAAGATACCATACTCTTGATAATTAAGCTTCCCTCCAAATACAGCCAAGTTCTTTGGCTCCCATGCAATCTGCGTCAAAAACTTCACTAGATATGGATTTGTATCTGGTCTATTTTTTTCTGGTTTTCTTGCTACTATGTTTACAGAGAAAAAGGCACTAGGAACACTCTCCAATATCTGCTGATTCTCTTCTATAAATTTATATACACTTTTGTTGTGCTTACCATATCTTATACTTGCCCCTATGATAATCTTGTCAAACTCTTGTAAGTTTTCTATCTGATCATCTATGGAGACTAGAGTTACTGTATTGTCAGCTTTTTCAACTCTATCTTTAATCTTGTTACAGATTTTTACTGTGTAGTTATCTGTTGTTGAGTATATTATGATTATATTTGCCATTTTTGTCCTTTTTGATTGATTGTAAATACCTTTGACACTACTGCTTATACTAACTTTATAGTCTCTATTACATATTTTACAACTAACAGGCAGCTACATCACATGGTGTAGCTACACAGCCACCCATTTCACATAGTCCTGCTGTACCGCTGGCTACTTCTGTAGTAGCCCCTCCATCACACCCAACACACCCTAATGTACTACAAGTTTGATTTTTTACATTACCTTTCTCTTTTATGGTTTTATACGCTTTTTTGCACTCTTTTGTAGACTTTCTGTACTCTTTCATGCCTGCGATAAATCCATATTCTTTAAATGCTTCTTTAGTTGAGCTTGAACAAGTTCCACTTTGATATAATTCGCCTTTTGCACACTTATATCTTTTTCTTGAAGATAATAATTTTTGATAAAATAAAATTAAAAACAATCCTATTTCTCTTAAGAGAAATAATGGAACTAATAAAAATATAATTAATTTTGAAATTTTTACATTAATATCTAAATTATCATTACTATTGAAATATATATTTTTGACAGTAACTATCCAAGAAAAATTCTTTAGCTTTTTAATAGGAATTTTTATCTTTTCAAGTTTATCTTTTAAATACTCTTTTACCTTTTTACTCTTTACTAATCCATTAATATCAAGACTTAGAATTTCAAAAGAAAGATTAGAACCCTCTATTTTAGGTATAGTTTTTGTATCTATATACAAATTAATAGATTTACTAGCAAATTTTTTAAGAAATTTACCAATAGTGTTAAAATTAC
>DAOUPF010000320.1 GCA_030626265.1 Sulfurovum sp. | reverse complement strand
GACACTTTATTATACATCAAGGACACTGAGAGTGGAAAACTCTAAAAGTTACAATCTACAAAACCCCACACCCAAGCACAAGTTTCACTCAGCTCTAGTCGACACCGAGACACAAGGGCAAAACTTATACTCCTCCTTAAAGAGTACAGAAATTTTAGATCTAACCTAATGCAAAAGCCTACCTATATGAGTAGCAAACTCTTGTGCTTGGTTGTGAGGTTATACCCACAAAAGAAAGGAATTTAAAATGGAAAACCAAATCCTACCAGGACATGTTGAT
Organism: Sulfurovum sp.; assembly: GCA_030626265.1. Classification (GTDB taxonomy): domain Bacteria; phylum Campylobacterota; class Campylobacteria; order Campylobacterales; family Sulfurovaceae; genus JAAXPZ01. The sequence continues at coordinate 2,211 of DAOUPF010000320.1, read as the reverse complement.
GCGATGATCGCAGCCCTCAAAAATATAGGGCAAGGCTCATTAGCAGAACAGATTGCAGAGCATCTGCAAGAGGGAGTAAAAGCCACGATGATTGAAGGCAAAAAAAGCACCATCACCATCAAGCTTGAGATATCAAGACAAAGTGATGAGATGATAACCCTAGTAGGCTCATCTGATGCCAAAATCCCAAGACAAAAACCAAGCGGTTCCTTTTTCGTAGATCCTATGAAGAACTATCAAATCGGTCGGAACAGACCAGACCAGCAAGTCTTGCCTTCTATGTGAGATGAAAAAGATAAACAAAGTGTTTATATCTAAACTATTACCTATCGATGTAAAGATAGTAACTCTAGCCTTTAGCGTAAGTGAAACTCTTGGCTTAGCAGCTCTAGATAATAGTATTTCAGAATTTAGAAAGCTACTGGTAAGAGATGTTGGTCCTTTTATTAATGGGATGAACATCGAATATAGAAGCTATGTCATCGGACTATTATCTAGTATAGATGACCGACACAAAGATAGTGCAGTAATGCATATATTATCACCAAAAGGAAAATAAATGATAGACAAAATTATAGGGCTTTTTCAGAAGCCCACAGAAGTAGACAAAAATGGAAGTATACTGCAGCATAGAAGTTATACAGCCGTTCAGCCTATAGAACATAAGCAAAAGTATTTTGAACATCCTATAGCACGAAATGTCATATCTCAAAGAATCATAAACAAATATGATTTTATAGACTTTATAAATGAATACAAAACAAATCAGACCAAGATCTTCTATGATCAAGAACACATAAAGGCAGTGTTCAACTACTCCTCTGCTGATAAGGCAGATTATGGAGACTCTTCTTGCACTATGAGTCTCATAATGACTCGTGATTTTACCGAGTTCCACAATCATATAGAAAAAGATCTTTCTCAAAAAGAGTTCATTCGTATACTCAAGCGGATGGAACCATACATCACTGCCTTTGATGATAAACAGGTAGAAGACATGGACATCATAGAGGTAGCAGAAAACCTACAAGCTACCAAAAATATAAACTCTATACAGAGAAATACACAGCAAGCCTTTATCTTAGATACAGAGGTAAGTGCTGGGAACTCTGGAATGACTATCCCACGATTTATCACCTTCAAAATGCCTGTCTACAAAAATGACCTATCGCTAGAGAGTGAGTTTAGAGTAGAACTATTCTTACAAGGAGGAGATGGAGGATTCATAGCCAATCTAGCCTGCTACAAGCTAGAGCAATCCGTAGATGAGACCATCAAAGAGCTTACAAGCCAAGTCTGCAAAGGCTGTGATGGTGTAGACAGCTTCATGATCTAACTATACAAGCCTTTACCCACTCGATACAGTCGGGTGGTATAAGGGCTTAATAAAATATAAAGGACCAAAACAATGCAACTAGAAACAAACCAAACACTAGCACGATATGAGATATCTAAAGCCACTCTATATAACAAGAGAGATGTCATAGAAAAAGCCGGTGGTGTCATCATGGGGGATGGAGGCTCTAGTCTCAACCTATATGACACTTCTATCCTAGATCAACTGGCACGAGAAGGCAAACTAGGGAGCAAACCACGCAAAGCCATACTAAATCTAGACCAATCAAAGGAAGCATCATGAATTTATTTGAAAAAGTACTAACAGCCATAGGAATACTAAGCGATGATATAGAGACAGAGATTTTAAATGCCAACTTTACCATAGTAGAGACACAAGTCCATACAGCTGCCCTCCTAATAAAAGATGTGCATGTAGAGATATGGATGGGAAATACTCCAGACAGGACACGAGTATGGAGGGTAGGAAGAGGTGTTGATGAGTGGTATTCACCAGATATACCATTTAAAAGTCCACACAATGTACGTAATGCCATTATAGCCAAAGGTATAGGGAAAGATGAAAATGAAACAGAGGATCACTATTAGTGACAAGACACAAAGCCATACTAAATCTAGACCAAGAGAAGGAAGCATCATGAACTACACAAAGCAAAAACCCCTACTAGCCCAAGCCGTACTATCAGGAGTGAGGACAGTAGCACAGCTGGCACACTACCTCAGAGCTCATCATCTCCTCATGGGTGAGGACAGAAGTAGTAGAGCATGAGTCATGCACTAGCCTCACCACAGGAAGAGCTAGCCTATATAAAGAGGCAGATAAACCTCATAGCGACCAAGACATCTATAGAGCAG
>DAOUPF010000261.1 GCA_030626265.1 Sulfurovum sp. | reverse complement strand
TACAAGCTGGTGGTAAATCTCAGCCTAAAACTCATGGTAAGAAGTATAAGCACATCAAAGAAGATCTACACTTCGCAGCTGGTATGACATGTCAAGATTGTCACACATCTGTAGATATGCATGGTGATGGTACACTATTTGGTACTACACTAGGTCAAGTTGAGATTGAGTGTGCGGATTGTCATGGTACTAATGAGAAATTCCCTTGGGAGCTTCAGATTGGTTATGGTGAGAAGAATCTAGCAGTAGGTGCACCAGAAGGTGAAAGAGGAATGGCAAAAGAGCTTCCATACTGGATGACTCAAGGTACAGTATATAAGCCACTTGATGGATATTTACTATCTACTAGAGGTAACCCACTCGGAAATGTTGTTAAAGATGGTAAAGAGGTAATTGTACACCTTGCAAGTGGTAGAGATCTAAAAGCTCCTCTACTTAAAGAGAAAGCTATTAACAATACTTGGAAGAACAAAGATGCACATGTTGCTATGGGTCTCGTAACTGAGCATATGGAAAACATGGAGTGTTATGCATGTCACTCTGACTGGGCACCACAGTGTTATGGTTGTCACATCAAAGTAGACTATACTCCTGGTAAATCTAAGATTGACTGGATTGCAAGTGGTTCTACAAACTTTGCTAACGGTGAGACTAGTGAGTCGGTACTTGGTACTAAAGGTAAAAAGCAGATCGGAAAAGCTAGTGAAACTAGAAGTTACCTCAGATGGGAAGATCCTGTTCTTGGTATCAATGGTGAAGGTCTAGTAACTCCAATCATCCCTGGATGTCAAGTTACATATACAATAATCGGACCAGATGGTAGTACGATAGCTCTTAACAAACAAGCTCAAGTTCCTGATGGACCTGGTGGATCAATGGTAGCTGGTACAGATATGTCTCCAGTACAGCCACACACTACAGGTATCAAAGCTAGAACTTGTGAGAGTTGTCACAACGATCCAAAAGCTCTAGGTTATGGTATCCAAAATGGCGAGTTCATGAGAGGACAAGGTAAAGACTTTACTCTTGATCTTAGAAACCTAGATACAGGCAAAGTTGTACCTAAGACTACTCAGGTACAAATGAAAGCTATAGAAGGTATGAACTACGACTGGTCTGTAGTTGTTGACCGTAAAACTGGTAAACAAACACAAACTGTCGGAACACACTGGCCAGATTCTAGACCTCTTGATAAAGATATGAGAGATAGAATGGAAGCAGCAGGAGAGCATGGTAAAAAAATAGACCAAATGCTTAGCAAGTAAGAGTAGCCCTCTTCTTGTAAAATACACAAAGGACTCTAAGTCCTTTGTGCTATAATTTCTTTACTTTTGAGTAGGTGATTTATTATAATCCCCCCCCCTTAACCTACTCAATAGTAAATAAATTTAAATTTGCTAAGGAGCAACATATATGAGAAAATTATTTGGAGTAGCACTATTATCTGCCATTCTTTTGAGTGGGTGTAATGAGAGTAGTAGTGAGGCTAAAGCGGTAACTAAACCAGTTGTAGTTAAAACAGAGACTAAAAAAGACCCAGAGAAAGTAAAAGCACATAAGTCTGTGATAGATGATATGGCTAAAAAAGTAGATAACCCAACTTCTGATAAAGTTACGGATGCACCAGCACCACAAGTAAGTGAGTTTTATAAAGTATTTAAAGATTCGGCTAAGATTGCAACAGATGGTAAGGCATTATTACTACTATTTGGTCAAAATAGTGATCCATATACTCAGAAAATAAAAGATGATATCGTCTCTGACTCAGAGTTAGCAGAGAGAATAAAAAGTTCAGTTACTCCTATTTATATAGACGCACGAGGTCAAAAGACTCACAAGTTTCAGCATAATGGTGAGATGATGGATGTAGATACTAAGAGTTTGGTAAGTATATATAATATTACATCTACGCCTACGCTTATGTTTGCAGATATTGAAGCTAGTCATATATTTGTAGTTCCAGGTTATATGCCTCCTGAGCAGTTCAAGGTAACTCTTGATTTTGTGGAGCAGGGGCTATGGAAAGGTAAAGATAGAAAAAATGGCGAAGTATATGCAGAGCTAAAGAAGTTTTATGAAGAGAATGGCATAGAGATTAAGGCGGAAGAGAAATGAAAAAAATAGTATTATTTTTGACACTATTTGCTACACTTCTTTTCTCTGAGGGTATAGTTAAAAGCCAGACAAATATCCCTCTATCTGGTAAACCTATTATGTTTATATTTGACTCTCAGACTTGTCCATATTGTGAGAAGCTAGAGGGTGAACTAAACAATATAACCTTTCTAGCTGAAATAGCCAAAAAGTTTGATATATATTCTATACCTAGAGATGATCATAAGATGTATAAAATATTTGGCAAAGATGTAAGTACCCAAGAGCTACAGATGTCATATCATGTAAAAGCAACGCCAAATGTAATTATATTTAACAACAAAGCAGAGAAAATGTTTCAGATGCATGGATATATCTCTCCATTGCCTCTTAGTAAAATGTTAGAGTTTGTTTTAGGTATAGATAGTGGCAAATATAAAACATCTGATTGGGCAAAGTATCTATATGATAATGATGTATCTGCCTCTGAGAAAGCAAAACCAAAATCTAAGAGTCACTAAGTATTATAATTTATAGTAATTACTTTAATTACTAGGTATAATTGGAGTACTTTTAGTGCTTCAATTGTTTACCTTTATAATGTATAATCCTCAAATCTTATAACTCCACTCGGGGTTTAACTTTATTATATTGGAACATAAAATGAAAAAATTACTCGATATACTCTTCTCTCTGAAAACCACACTTATTCTTCTGTTTATACTTGGAGTTGGCGCTGCGGTGGCTACATTTATAGAAAATGACTTTGGCACATCTTCTGCTAGGGTATTGGTTTATAATCACTGGTGGTATGAAACGATACTTATTTTGACTGGTGTAAATATGGCTGGAGTTATGTATATACGCAAGATGTGGAAACAGCCATCTAGATTTGTTTTTCACTTTGCATTTTTAG
>DAOUPF010000373.1 GCA_030626265.1 Sulfurovum sp. | reverse complement strand
CAGAACCGATGCCTATATTTGCAATGGCTTTACTAAAACATTTATTACACTTAGCTTTAACCTCTATATATGGTGTAATAGTAGCTCCTATAGTTACAATAAGAGCATCTTTAGGGTTTCTGTTATTTTGTCTATTTAATGTAAAGATATACCCTTTTAATTCCAAGCTTGCATCTAAATCAACTGATCCTTTCAGACTACCTTCAGCAGCGATATCTGCACTATAATGTGATGCCGGTGTGGAAACTTTATATCCACCAATTGAACTATTATATCCTATATCTACAGCATATGATGCAGCGGCATATGCCTCTGCCCCAAGATTACCTTCAACTTTTGCAGTCGCATCTAGGTTTAATATAGCATTTATATTTATTTTAGGTAATATAGCAAACATTCCAAACCTAATAGGAAGTGGAGAGGTAAAATTTCTATCATAAAGTTCCCAATTTTTATTCCAACTTTTATCTGCGTTAACCTTTAGGCTTGTTTCTACTTTACTTGATGTAATTAATGTAAAGTCTTCTATAGCATATTCTGTAAAATTTATTCCAACATTTACTGTTGTGCTAAAGCCTATATCTCCTGTTATAGAATACCCATCTCCAGAGATTACTTTGCTTTTATTGATTTCATAGTCATAGTCATAGTCATAACTTGGAACTTTTACAAACGTAGTACTCTTTTCAAGATCATTTGATAATAGTTGATTATCTCCAACTTTACTATTAATAAAAATTGTTCCCTGTTTTATGACATCATTTAAAGGAGCAACTTCTGTCATAAATATATAATAATTATCATTTATTCTTTCAATTGCATGAACTTTTCTAAGAAAGCTAAGCTTTGGATTGGAGTAGTTGATATAATCTCCTACCGCTATACTAGCTAATCTATCAATCATTGTTGTATTTGAATCTGACTTTATACTTACTGTTCTATTACCATCAATTTGAGTCGTCTCATTCCAATCATAAACCACTTCAAGCATACCAGTCATATCAAAAAGATTATCAACAGTGATAAACTCTTTGTACTCAAATATAGGTGTAATTTCATGAGAAGATTTTAATGATACTGTACATTTTCTCATATCTGCAGAGACACTGTCACACCCTGTCCATGTTCTGATTCTTGTATTATCTTTGGGTGCTGCTGTAATAATAATATTCTCATCTGATTTCTCAAAGTATGAATATAGCACATTATCTGTCATATTACGATCTGAATCAAAATCTATACCTCCTCTATCAGAATTATATGACCCTTTTCCAAATGGATTAACTTTTACATAAATCATATTAGCTAGAAGAATTGGAAACTGTATATCTGAGTGTATTGTATCAGGAGGAAACTGAACAGTAACGGTTCTATACTTTTGTGATATATTTCCTGCACTGTCTATTGCAGTATAGGTTACTATATATACTCCCTCTTCGGAGGTATTGACCTTACTTATTATCGAGACACTCACATTACCATCTATAGCATCAATAGCAGTAGCTCCCAGCTCTTGATAAAACATAAATGGCGTTATAGTGATATTACCATCACCATTTAGTGTGATTACTGGAGCATTATAATCTGGTATGATTACTGGGTCATCATCTGGTGTAATTACTGGAGCATCATCATCGTTTGCTATCACACTAATATCTATGGTGTTGGACTCTATATCACCTATCTTGGCTTTTACAGTAGTAGAACCTACCTCCATTGCCATCACATTGCCATTGCTATTAACCGTGAGTATAGTACTATCTCCTACTATCCACTCCACGTTAGATGATATATTAGAAGAGTTTTGGTCTTCATAGTATGCGGTGGCATTCAAATCTTGAGTGCTACTAATCTCCATAGAAGATTTTTCTGATTTTAGCTCTATTGAAACCAAGGTACTATCATTACTAGAAGTCCCACTACTTTTACCACCACATCCTATAAGCATAAATGCTACCATTAATATATACACTAATCTCATCTTT
>DAOUPF010000175.1 GCA_030626265.1 Sulfurovum sp. | reverse complement strand
CTAAACTCTATCGGAGTATTATACCAAAGCAAATAAAATATAGGAATAAACAGGCATGAAAGTACTCGTAAGTGCTTTAGAATACTCAGCAAATGTACATCTGAAATCACTCAAAGATAATCTAGACCCAAATATAGAATTTATAGGTATATTTGACAAAAATCTTGGTACTCCCATTATAGATTTACAAGGTGATGCTGTGATGGGGTATGTAGATGCAGCTAAGAAGTTATATTTTTATTTCAAACTTCTTAAGCAGATGACAGAACTAGCGGCTCATGCTGATAAAGTCCTACTCATAGATGCTTCTGGATTCAATCTACCACTGGCAAAAAAAATAAAAAAACTATACCCAAACAAAGAGATAATCTACTATATACTACCCCAATCTTGGGCATGGAGACGCGGACGAATAGCTAAGCTAGAAAAGAGAGTAGATAAACTCTGCTCCATACTTCCATTTGAAAAAGATTACTATTCATCTAATGCTCCTATCAGTTATGTTGGGCACCCTCTACTAGATCAGATAAGTCAATTCAAATCAGGTATCAATCAAGAGATCAAAAGAGTCACTCTCATGCCTGGGTCTCGCAAAAGTATCATACGAAAACTGATGCCTGTTTTTCATGAAATATCGCGTAAGATTGATGCAGAATTAATCATTGTTATACCCAAATATTTTTCACAAGATAAGGTAAATGAACTTTATGGTAATCTTACAAGATTTACGGTTGTTCATGATGCCAAAGAGGCACTTTTGGATAGTGACTTTGCATTTATATGCAATGGCACAGGTACACTAGAAGCTTCATTGATAAGTACACCATTTGTACTTGTTTACAAGTTTTCATATATAGATTATTTGATGTACAAATGGTTAGTAAAACTAGAATATCTAGGTCTAGGGAATATTCTATTAGGATATGCCAAAGGGAAAACATTACATCCAGAGCTAATACAGGATGCAGTAACAGCAGACAATCTTATAGCAACAATGCAGGATATGGATAGAGATAAATACTTTAGAGATGCAAAAGCATTGAGAGAGTATTTGGAGCACGGAAGTGCAAAGAATATAGCAAAAATCATAAATACAAAAATTATTAAATAAAGGCTATAGATGAAAATAAATTTTATCGACCTAAAAGCACAATACCAACAATATAAAACTGAGATAGCTGAGCAAGTACTAGAGGTAATGACCTCTGCACAGTTCATAGGTGGAGAGAAACTAGTCAAACTAGAAGAAGGGTTAGCATCATACACAGGAGCTAAACACGCTATAGGATGCAGTAGTGGTACTGATGCCCTACTCCTTGCTCTCATGGCATTAGATATCGGGCCAGGAGACGAGGTGATAACTACACCATTTACATTTATAGCTACTGCTGAAGTGATAGCCTTGCTAGGTGCAAAGTCAGTATTTATTGATATTGAGGAGAGTAGCTACAACATAGACCCTACCCTCATAGAATCTGCCATAACAGACCAGACAAAAGCTATCATGCCAGTATCACTATATGGGCAGTGTGCAGATATGGATGCTATCAATGAGATAGCCAGTAGATATGACATACCAGTCATAGAGGATGCTTGTCAGAGCTTTGGTGGTACATACAAAGGCAAAAAATCATGCAACCTATCAACTATAGGATGTACTAGCTTTTTCCCATCCAAACCACTGGGAGCTTATGGTGATGGTGGAGCTATATTTACCTCTGATGATGAACTAGCACAAAAGATGAGAATGTTACTCAATCATGGGCAAAATGAACGATACAAACATAAATATATAGGTATTAACGGACGACTTGATGCCATGCAAGCAGCTGTACTAAATGTCAAGCTCAAGTATTTTGATACGGAAGTCTCTTCACGAGAGAATATTGGTGAGAGGTATAGTAATCTCCTAGCTGAAACATCTGTAATCACTCCAAAAATTTTAGAAGACAATACAAGCGTTTATGCACAATACTCTATTCGTACTGAAAATAGAGAAGCTCTATCCAAACATCTACAAGACAGAGGTGTTCCAGTAGCAGTACACTACCCTATGCCTCTACATCTACAAGAGGCATTTGCCGACCTTGGATATACAAAAGGTGACTTTCCTGTATCTGAAGCGGTGAGTGAGAGTATTATGTCTCTGCCAATGAGTCCTTTTTTGACTCAAGAGGAGCAAGACTACATAGTAACAGCTATCGAGGAGGTATCATGATGAAGATAGGATTGATTGGACTAGGCTCCATGGGTAAAAACCACTATAGGATACTCAAAGAGTTGGATGATTTTGCTACTGTTGTTGGTCTATGCGACTATGAGAAGCTAGAGGGATACAGTGAACCATGTTTTACTGATATTGATGAAATGCTAGAGAATACAAAGCCTGAGGCTGTCATCATAGCAACTCCAACTTTTTTACACAAAGAGATAGCTCTTAAGTGTATAGATAGAGGTATCCATATCTTTATAGAAAAACCAGCTGCTGCTACTGTAGAAGATGCAAAGATCATCAAAGAAGCATGTGAAGCCAAAGGTGTAAAAAGCTGTGTAGGTCATGTAGAGAGGTTCAATCCCGTAGTCCAAGCCCTACAAAATGAGCTAAAAGGTAGAGAGATATATACCATATCTATCACTAGGGTAGGTCCTTTCCCTCCTCGTATAGCAGATGTGGGAGTACTAACTGACCTATCAGTTCATGATATAGACTTGATGAGATTTATCACACACCGTAACATAAAAGACCAAGCTATATTTAAATCACGAAAAATTCATAATCACCATGAGGACAATGCAGTTCTAAACTTCGCACTAGAGGACAACATAGTAGCAAATATACTAACCAACTGGCTCACACCATTTAAAAAGCGTATCATAGAAGTAGCCTGTAAAGAAGTCTATCTAGAAGCTGATCTTATCACTCAAAACCTCACTGAGTACTCTGGATATAGCAAACAAAACTCATATGTAGTAAGAGATTGCCATATCAAAAAAGATGAGCCATTACTAAAAGAGATGGAAGCATTCCTCCACTATATCAAAACAGGAGAGATAGGTTCACTAGCTACTGTGCAAGATAGTATCATCACACTAGAAGTTGCAACAAGCACATGATACACTCAACTGCTATTATAGAAGATGGAGCAGTGATATCAGAAAGTGCCACAGTAGGTGCTTTCTGCCATATAGCAAAAGATATACATATAGGTGCCGGAGTTATCCTCGAACCTCATGTTACTATAAAAGACCATGTAACTATAAAAGCAGATACACATATATATTCATTTGCAAAGATTGGTAATGGCACAATACCCATTGTTATAGATACGGGTTGTATTATTCGTGAATTTTGCCAGATAGGTATGTCTAGTGATAGTTATCCTAATAGTAAATTGCCCATAATTATAAATTCTGATTGTTACATCATGGGACATGTACAGATATATGCTGGTGTCACAGTAAAGTCAAACTGTATATTGACTATGAATGTCATCCTAAATGAAAGCTCCATATGTAATACTAGAGTAATCATGGGGGCTAAATCAACTCTGGCAAAGAACTGCACTATAGGGACTGGTTCCATGGTGGGGGCAATATCTCATGTAAAAAGAGATATGCCACCATTTACTCTCATAGAAGGCTATCCAGAAGCCAATATCAAAGGACTTAACAGCATTGGGATGAGAAGAAACTTTGAAGACCGTAGTAGCATCAATAGTGTCAAAAGAGTATTTATCGAACTTAAAAAAAGCTCTTTTTCTGCAAAGACAGCACTAGCTATGCTGCCAAATATTCAAGATAAGTATGCCAGAGAATTTGTTAGCTTTGTATCACAAAGTAGATGTAGTTAAAACTCTCTTTTAAAACTGATGCTAAACACTACTCCCCCTAGTGTATTGGACACTTTTATACTACCCTCCATATTCTCTTCTATAATCATTTTTGACATATATAGACCAACGCCTGTACCTTTTCCTTGCTCTTTGGTTGTAAAGTAAGGCTCAAAAATTCTATTTATAATATCTTCAGGTATTCCTCCTGCATTATCTTCTAT
>DAOUPF010000257.1 GCA_030626265.1 Sulfurovum sp. | reverse complement strand
GGAGGCTATATCCGATATGACCAACTTACAGACAGTAGCAGAGCCTAGAGAGGACTTCGGCTACCTAGACGAGGATAGACAGTTTAATCTATTCAAGCCTACAGAGGCTTTGAAGATTATAGCCAACCCACACATATATGAAGGGTTATATAAACAGCCTACAGAGTTCATTAGTTATATAGAGCATTTTATACCCGATGAGCAACAGCGTACCTATTTCCTTTCCCTGCTACGGACTAAGCTAACGACATTTGGGTACTCTCCAGTAGTTCCATATATCATTGGAGTACCTGGCTCAGGTAAAGGACTTATAATGACTATACTATCCTTGATTATGGGTGCAGATTATGTAGCAGAGGACGTGCCAGCTCACGAGTTCCTAAGTAAGTTTAATAAGGCTATCCTAGAGGATAAATACTTTGTTAACCTTAATGAGTTAGCCGAGACCCTCACTAACAAGTCAGAACGCTTGCAGGCTCAAGGACTACTAAAGCTCTATTCAGGCTCTGAGAAGTTTCAATGTCAAGGTAAGGGTACTAACACATATACAGCACCTATGAAGGCTATGTTTATACTAACAGCTAACCATAACCCATTGCCTATAGAGGATAATGACAGAAGGGTATACTATATAGGTACACCTAACACGTTTCAGTCGTCACCACAATGCCAAGCTTCAAAGAGTGTGTCTAGTGTAATTAGTACTATCAAGTCACAGACCTTAGACATAGCATATTGGTTAGCTACAGATATAGAGAATTTAGAGTCTAATGATTATACTACAGCACCTCATCATAGAGGACGTAACAAGATAATCTTTGACTCTCTTACTATTATAGAGAAGATGGCATGGGCATTACATAAGAAGGAGTTTAGGCTACTAGTAGACTATCTACCCGATGCAGACCCTATCTTCACACACGTTAAGCAGGGACGTATATACTTAAGGGACATGGTAGACGTATATGGAGATGTAGGACACCTAGACAACCCAGAAATAGCTATCAAGCAGATTATGAAACGACAAGGGTTTATACAGCGACAATCTACTGGTAATGATATATTCTATATTATACCAGACTTAGAGAGTTATAACTATAAGAGTCCACTGGATGATATGCCAGTAGACCCAAACGCAGAGGATATTAGAATATGAATGAACTAGTAGAGAATTATAGTCAGAGTATAAAGTTTACTATAGGCTATGCAGGAACAGGAAAGAGTACATTATTAGCAGAGGAGGCTACAGATAGAGCATTAGTTTTGACACCTACACATAAAGCTAAGGAGGTGCTACAGTATAAAGGTGTAGAGAATGTATTTACTATACATAACGTACTAAAACTAGTACCTACACTAGACACCAACTTTAGGAAGCGTGGTAAGCTACAGAAACTACAGCGTATTGGAGAAGTAGATTTACTACTAATAGATAAGGTAATTATAGATGAGTACTCTATGATACCTATGTTCATATTAGATATGTTACTAGAGTTATTACCTGCTAAGGCAGAGGTATCTATATATGGAGACTCATACCAGCTTCCTCCAGTAGAGGGTGAGCCTATAGAGCCAGAGTGGTACACAGAGGACATCACTAGGCTAACCACCCAGTATAGGGCAGAAGCACCAGAGGTTATAGAGACTTTCACACGCTTCGTACATTATCTAGAGAGACCATCAACTACAGCAGACTTAACTCTGAACCCTGCTATAGAGCATGGAGATATCAAGGGCTTCAACCCAGACACAGATAGAGCCTTATGCTTCACTAATGCAGAGACTATAAGAGTAAATGATCGTATAGCCAAACATCTAGGACTTCCATCAGAGATTAGTATAGGAGAAAAGGTATCTATTAATGGGTTACTAGGGGAGTTAGTGGAGAACCCATTAGAGTCAGTCTACACTATATACCCTAAGTGTATCTCTAAAGGGCAGTTGATGTCTGGAGATAAACTGATAGCTACAGTAGAGAAGATAGAGAGTGACATGAGCAAGTTTAACCAAAGTATACCAGACAGCGAGAAGCTCTTTATAGAAATAGAGGACACTGTATATGCCTTTCATGGAGATATAGACCACTATATAAATGATAAGGCTTATAAAAAAGAGGTAGAAGACTCACAGCTAGAGTTAATAGCAGAGTATGACCTAGAGGCAGACATAGACCTTAAGCAGTGGTGTAGATTGAATAAGAACGAGCTTACTAGAGCTAGAGGTAAGGCATGGAGTACATACCTAGCACATCAAGGTCTATCGTTTGACCTAAGAAGACCCTTTGCTACTACTGTACATAAAGCCCAAGGCTCAGAGTTCAAGACTATATATATAGCACAAGATGATATGAAGATAGCCATTAGAGGAGCAGACTACACGCAGTACGCTAGGTTAATGTATGTAGCACTATCCAGAGCCATACATAAGGTAATAGTTATATGAATAGGGTTCAATTCGTAGGACTCTTCGAGGTATGGGAGGATAAGAAACTTAAGTTTCTACCAGTTATGATGGAGGGAGACTATATTCCACCACAAGACGATATGAAGCTTAGAGAGCTACTATCAAAGTCTGTAGGTGAGCAGTATAATTATGAGGTGCTAGACTTAATTGGTGTAGCAGTAGATGAGCAAGTTATATGGAAGGATTAAAATGGTAGTAAATACACATGATGAGATTATACACATGGATAGCGAGACAGCAGAGACCTATGGAGGTAACTATATAGAGTCTCCAGAGGTAGATGATGAGCTAGGGTTAGAGGTAGTACACAAGCCGACTATACTAGAGAAGTATGGAGTCCATTGTGACCCTCTAAAGAACAGTTTTCATGCTAGTTTATATAAACAGTTTGAGGACAAAGGCTACCTAAGCCCTAAACAACTTAAAGCATTAGGAGGCTAGACTATGCCAAACTTTAAGGTAAGTTATGCTATAATATAACTTATAAATGGAAATAATCCGCCCTAAAGAACTAAGATTACCCACTAGAGACACTAGAGATAGAATAGAAGAGATTAATCAGAGG
>DAOUPF010000201.1 GCA_030626265.1 Sulfurovum sp. | reverse complement strand
TATCAACCCACACTGAAGTGTTTGCTGGAGCTGTCATTACTGCCATCTTTTTCCCTTTTTATAATATAAAATAGTGAAATTTAGTCACTAGGATAGATTATCTTAGTTTACATAATGGAGGTGTTAAATGATATAAGCTATAAGTATTTGAAAGATAATTGTTACTATTTGAGGCATGATTTTTATCATATAGATAATAATAAAAACAACCCTTCTGTTACCAAAAGATACCTAATTATAAAATTATGTTACAATTTCCTTTTAGGAGTAGTAATGCGATTTTTTATAATTTTATTTTTATTAATAATACTTTTTATCCAAGGACTTTTGTTTGTAGCCTTTACAGCTACTGGTAATGATATGCTATTGCCCTATATAAATAGTTATCTCAGAGACAATATCCCTGCAGCAAAAGTAGAGGTCTTAAAACTAAGGCTTAAGCCCAGCTCTGTTGGTATCTTGGCAAAAGTCAATGACTCTATAGATATCAAAGCAAAAGGCAAGTTTGACATCCTCAGTCAAGATTTCAATGTAAACTATATAGTGGATACTCATGAGATAAAAACTCCAACTATCACTATAAAAGAGCATATCAACATCAAAGGAAATGCCCAAGGCAGCCCAGAAGCTATAAAAATCAATGGAAAAGGATTGGCATTTGAGTCTAATATAGTCTATGCTTTGAGCCTGATAGAGAATGTACCTCAAGATATAAAAGTCCATATAGAAAAAGCAAATATCCAGAATCTACTAGTAGTAGCTGGGCAAAAACCATATGCCAAAGGGCTACTAACACTTCATGCCATTATGCCAAAACTAGACCCAGACAACCCACAAGGAGACGCAAAACTTATCATTAGTCATGGTATACTAAACTCCAAACTAATAAAAGATGACTTCAATATATCTATCGCAAAAAACACCAAATACAGTGCTGGCTTTCGAGCAAGTGCTAAAGAGGAAAATATAGCAATAACTGGGAAAATACTCAGTGATTTGGCAAACTTAACTCTAAATAATGGAATATACAATTTAAAAAATAGTAATCTATCATCTGATTATATTGTTGATATTTCTGATCTAAAAAAACTAAAATCCATCACAGAGGCAGACCTAAAAGGGAAATTTAAAGTAGCTGGAAAAGTCATGGTAAAAGATACTATTCCAGAAGTAACAGGTACTTCTGAGAGCTTTGGTGGTAAAACCACATTTGCTTATAAAGGAGATACACTAAATGCAAAACTCTCCAAGATTGAAACTGCCACCCTACTACACAAACTAGGACAACCCAATTACATAGGTGGCAATACAAATGCCAATATCAAGCTATCAAGTATCAAAAATCTAAATGGAACTTTCAACGCTCAAGTAGTAGGAGCGGTCAATACAAAAATAGTAAAAAAAGAGTTTGATACAGATTTAGGAAAAAAGTTTTATATCAACTCTGGAGTCAAAGGAGATATAAAAGAGCAAAAAGTTTTTACACACTTGATACTAAAAACAACTATGGCTAACATAAAAGCGACAAATGCCATATATGATATAAAAAAACAATCTTTTAGCTCAAACTATCTAATAGATATACCTGATATGGGCAAATTGCAACCTATAAGTGGCAAGCAATTTAAAGGAGATATGCAGATAAACGGCAATATCAAAAAAGATAAAAATCTAATAGTTAGTGGACATGGAAAAGAGTTTGGAGGAAGTATAGACTTCAAGCTCTTAAATGATGATTTCAAAGCTGATGTCCAAGGTGCTACAGTCTCTAAGGTCATGCATATGCTAGACTATCCGCAAGTCCTAGAAGCCCTATCTAAAGCAAAAGTAAACTACAACATAGCCACTGGCAAAGGTGACATGGTTGCCACACTAGATAATGCCCAGATACTACCAAATCAATTGACCAAGCTGCTAAAAGAGTATGGAGATATAGATTTAACTAGTCAAAAATATAATAACAGTAAATTCTTGGCAAAAATAACTAAAAATCTAATCAACTTCTCTCTAGATGCTAGAAACAAAAATAACTACTTTGTGATAAAAAAAGGTGCTCTTGATAAAATCACTGGAGCCATCAACGCCACAGTAGATATGAAAATCCAAGGCAAAGATCTCAAAGCCACCGTCAGAGGAACAGTAGACAATCCAAAGGTATCACTAGATGCATCAGAATATCTAAAAAATATGGCTAAAGATAAAATACTCAAATCCGAAGCAGGCAAAAAAGCAAAAAAACTTATAAAAAAGAAATTGAAAAGTAAAACTGGGAAGCAACTTAAGGATCTAGCTGGAGGGATGTTCTAGATATTATAAGGGCATCCCCTCCAGATATACGACTTAACTAATATCAACTTCATACTTCTACTCAATCCACGATGCAGACTTATCATATTTTTGCTAATTTACATCTATTAAACCCGGATTATGCTATAGAATTATAAAGATAGTACTTAGTGCTTGTATTTAGGGTGTTTGCAAGAAATTTGAGTTTAACCCAAAGGTTAAGCGATGATTTCTTGTGAATGCCATAGATACAATGACTTGTGCTAGTTTTGTAATCTCTATTGCATATTTCGGGTTAAAAGATAAATCTAAAGTAGATGAGATAAAAAAGGATTTGTTGGATTATTGTTATCTTGATACTTTGGCTATGGTTCGGATTTGGGAGAAGTTGCATAATATTGTAGAATAAAAATAGAATCTATTTAAAATTTCTAACACTCCCTCAAAAAAGGAAGTGTTAACTAAAAGTGTATTACCTAAGACAAAAGCTCTTTAACTGCTTTGCCTATCTCTGCTGGAGAGACTACGACTTTGACACCTACAGCTTCAAGTGCATCCATTTTCTCTTTGGCTGTTCCTGCTGAACCAGAGATGATAGCACCTGCATGACCCATAGTTTTGCCTGGAGGTGCAGTTTGACCAGCGATGAACGCTACTACTGGCTTGGTTACATTCTCTTTGATAAACGCTGCTGCTTGAATCTCAAGATCTCCACCAATCTCACCTATCATTACGATTGCTTCTGTCTCGGCATCATCTTGGAACATTTGAAGAAGTTGCTTGTAGCTTAGACCAATGATTGGGTCTCCACCAATACCAACTGCTGTTGTGATTCCGAAACCTTCGTTACATACTTGGTTTGCACCCTCATAAGTAAGTGTACCTGATTTAGAAATCAGACCAACATTTCCTTTTTTGAAGATGTTACCTGGCATGATACCTATCTTACACTCTTCAGCTGTGATAACACCTGGACAGTTAGGCCCTATAGTCATCATACCATGCTTTGTAGCGTGAGCTTTTGCCATCTGCATGTCTCTCACTGGTGCACCCTCTGTGATGATAACTGCTAGCTCAATCCCCGCTTCAGCAGCTTCCATGACAGCATCCCCTACAAATGCAGGTGGAACAAATACCATAGATACAGTAGCACCTGTTACGGCTACAGCTTCTGATACTGTATTGAAAACTGGCTGACCTAGGTGAGTCTGACCACCTTTACCTGGAGTAACACCACCAACGATTTGTGTTCCATATGCTATACACTGCTCTGCGTGGAATGTTCCCTCTTTACCTGTAAATCCCTGTACGATTACTTTTGTGTATTTGTTTACTAAAATACTCATCTATTACGATACCTATGCCGCTGCTACTGCTTTTGATGCACAGTCACCTAAATCATCACCAACAAAAATGTTGGCAAT
>DAOUPF010000387.1 GCA_030626265.1 Sulfurovum sp. | reverse complement strand
TGCATTATCCCATCTATAATCTTATCTGACATAGTACCCTCCATTGATTGGATGAAAAATCGAATTGTTACACTCTTTTGCTCTCCAAGCTCCGCGTCTTGGTAAATATCCACTGGATAAAATCTTTTCAACATCTTATCATCTATTTCACTTATCACTGTTGCCATCTTTTCAAATGAGAAAGAGGTATCTACGACTACACTAAGGTCTTTGTATACTCCTTGATAGTTCGATATAGGTTTTGCTATGATGTGTTTTGGCATCAGTGGTTCAAAATCAAGCTCTGAGATAAAAGTATCAGGTATTCCATAATCCCCAGCAGCTTCAGGATGTAGCTTGCTTATATATCCTATATCTTTACCATCTCTCATAACCCTTGCAGATTGGTATGGATGCATGAGTCCATTATCTGCATCACACGAGACAAGAGTTATCTCTCCAACTACAGCACTCAGTCTATCAATAAATGATGCAAAATCAATCGTCTCTGCTTTGCCATGATTTGAGACGCTCTCTATCTCAGAGTAGCCACTCCATACAAATGCTATCTTTTCACTCTCTTCTCTATTGCCATCAAACACTGTGCCAATCTCAAATAGTGGCACTCTTTTGATACCATAGCTGATATTTCTCTTGACAGAGTCTAATAGATTTATGAGTATAGTGCTTCTCATAGCATTAAACTCTTCGGCTATTGGGTTGACCAATCTCATAGATTCATCAACGATAGAAAATCCATACTTCTCTAGCTTTACCTGATCACTAAACGCATAAGTAACTGCCTCAAAAAAGCCTCTACCTACGGCTCTAAGTCTCAAGTCTCTTTTTGCTTTATAACGCATAGTACTTTTTGTTAAGCGTACTTTCTCAGTAACCTGTAGATGTTTTGCTTGGATATTGTTGATACCCACTATACGCAATACCTCTTCAGCAATATCTTGGATATGATGTACATCATGTCGATGTTGTGGTACACGTACACCAAAGCTATCAGACCCACCACTCCTATGTATCTCAAACCCTAATCGTGACAATATACTACTGACTATACTTTTACTAGTCTTTTGTCCTATGATCTTATCTAGTTCTTTGAAGTTTACCGCTACTACTCTCTCAGCTCTGGGTGCTTCTACAGAGACAAAGCTATCAGAAAAATCACAACTACATGCTTTAGAACATTGACTCTCCAAATATGTTAATCCAAAGGATAAATCTGATTCACTTCCTCTGGATGTTTTATAGTATAAGGTATCTGTCTCTTGTTTACTGTTCGCCACACCTTCAATGATACTATCAGGCTCTATATAACTAGCTTCAAAAAGTATCTCTCTAGTATCACTAGATACACGAGATTGATCACTTTGAGATACACCAATGATAGAGAGTTTACTATCCTCTTTTTCTAAACTTACTAGACCAGAATCTATATCTTCTAGAGAGAGTGAGATATGTTCATCACTCCCTTGCAAAGAGATAGCATCATACGCTCTGAGCACAACTCCTGTAGCATGTGTAGCATACTGCAACATATTTGGTATCTTCTCTCCAAGTTCTAGCCCTACTAATGCCAAGCGAAGCTCCATCAAAAGGGAACTACCAAGATCATCAATTTGTGAAAGTCTATATTGTAAATCAACAAGAAGATTTGTATTGTTTGATACACTAAGTCTTCGTGCTATTGCCACATTTGCACCTCTGGAAGAAGTAGGTTCTATACTCTTCATATCTTTATTTAGAGCTGCACTCAAGTCTCTAGCTACTCCATGGATACTTAGACAATCCCCACGATTAGCTGTAAGCTCTAGCTCTATGACTGTATCAGCTATCATCGGATAAGTACTTATATCTCTACCGATATCTA
>DAOUPF010000418.1 GCA_030626265.1 Sulfurovum sp. | reverse complement strand
CAAATGTGCTATAGCGTCATCTTCACTCACCAAAACCACGCCAGCATCTGATGCATACTCATCAAGTTTACTTGGGTCAAACTCCTCATCATCAGTAAAGTTATCAGCCATTTCTGCTGTTATATTTATTACTTTGGTATAGTTGCCATCATCATCAAGAGACTGTAAAAGTCTGGTTAGTGCGATTAACCTAGGATCATCAAAATTATCTCGATCTAGTCCAAGTAAATCTTGTGGATAGACTTTGCTATCTGCAGTAAAACTATCTAACCGACCGATAACAAGTGAGCCAATTCTGAAAAATATAGGTGTCTCATCACACTCAAATTTACCTGTACTATCTGTGATACCACTCTTCTCTCCACACTGATAAGCAACACCTGAGATAGGTGAGTCAATCAAATAACCAGTTGTTGTTGATGGGTCACTACTACCCCCACCACAACCACTCAGCCCAATCACTCCTGCTACGACAGCTACCATTATCCAATTCAATCTCATTATCAACTCCTAAATTTTATATGTGGCAGTATATCTGAAGTTTGTGGCAAAAATGGGGCAAAATAAAGACTTGAGTAAAGTTTGTGGAAAAATAGGTAAGGTGGGAAAGTTCCACCTAAAAACTATTTATCTCATCCTCAAGCTTCAAGTTATAATAAAGGAGGCTTGATAGTTACATTAGCTTCAACAGAATCAACTGTACCATCATTTACTTTAAATTTTTATATCAAATAATCTTTGATATCACTCTACAGGATAGTTACAATTTACTCTCTCTACATCAAATCTAAAAAGCTCAACCTTACTCTTGGCACTTTTATATAAGTATGAAATAGTAATCTGAGCATCCAAAAAACGCTTAGATTAAACGCAAGTTCCTGTAGTGACGGCTTCTTTCATGAGACTTCTATCTTCTTTGATGACTGTCTCATCACTTTTTGCACCAGTATTTATCTCATAGATATATACTAGAGTACTATCCTCTCCTTTTATCTCCATGAGCTTTGTATACTTATCTATAGTTTGAGGTAAATCTTTATTCATAGACTCTGCTGCTAGGGCTACTATACTTTTATTTTGTGATATCATATCTTTTGTTGGCATATCTTGTGTCTGCATAGGTGCTTTGGGTGTCTCTACTGCTATTGCTGCACTAGAAAGCAGTATTGCTAAACCTATAAAAATATTTTTTATAATCTTATTCATGAAAACTCCATTTTTTATTTATTGTATTATACTACAACACTATTTAGTTATAATTATACCAAATCAAGTCTGAGGATATTCATGTTCATACCTACTACCAAAAAAGAGCTACAAAGATTAGGCTGGACCAAGCTTGATGTCATACTAGTCTCTGGTTATACATATGTCGATACAGCCTATACTGGTATAGCTATAGTAGGCAAGATACTCATAGATGCAGGATATAAAGTCGGTGTCATTGCTCAGCCTGACATGAGCAATGGTGATGATATCACTAGACTAGGAGAGCCTAGGCTATATTGGGGCATTAGTGGTGGACTAGTAGATAGTATGGTAGCCAACTATACAGCTACTAAAAAGTTTAGAAAGAGTGACGACTTCACACCAGGAGCTATCAACAACCGACGGCCAGACAGAGCTGTCATCAAATACGCCAATCTCAT
>DAOUPF010000435.1 GCA_030626265.1 Sulfurovum sp. | reverse complement strand
TGCATCAGGATCTACTGTATTTCCTTTGGATTTACTCATCTTGGCACCATCCATCAGAACCATGCCTTGGGTGAGTAGATTTTCAAATGGCTCATCTACATCATGATAGCCCAAATCACGCAGTACTTTAGTAAAGAATCTAGCATAAAGTAGATGTAGTATAGCATGCTCTATACCACCAACATACTGATCGACACCTAGCCAGTAGTTAGCTTGATCTTTATCTATGCCTATCTCATTCCAGCTCTTTGGATTTGTTGCAAATCTAAACTGGTACCAGCTAGACTGTACAAAAGTATCTAGTGTATCAGTCTCTCTAGTAGCATCCTCTCCACATTGAGGACATGAACATATCTTCCATGTAGGGTGATTGTCTAGTGGGTTACCCTCACCAGTAATCTCTACATCAACTGGTAGTGCAATCGGCAAGTTCTCTAATTTCTCAGGTACAAGACCACAAGAGTCACAATGAACAAAAGGAATAGGTGCTCCCCAGTATCTCTGGCGACTAACACCCCAATCTCTGAGTTTAAAATTAGTAGTACCTTTACCTATCTTTTTTTCTTCTAGTAGTGAGATTATCTGCTTTTGTGCTTTTTTATTATTTATACCATCAAAATCACCTGAGTTTTCTAGCTCACCACTATCTACAAATGGCAACTCTCCACCTGTAATAACTCTGATGATAGGGAGGTCATACTTAGAAGCAAACTCAAAATCTCTCTCATCATGAGCAGGCACTGCCATAACTGCACCACCACCATAAGATGCTAATACAAAATTGGCTATCCATACAGGTATCTCTTTGCCAGTTAGAGGGTGAATCACAGTTATACCTAATGGATAGCCCTCTTTGTCTGCTTGGGCACGCTCGCGCTCACTCATATTGGCGATAGCTGTAATCTTCTCAGCGATATCACTATCTAGTAGATTGTTATTTATGAGGTGTGCGACTATAGGATGTTCTGCTGCAAGGGCTGAGTATGTGATACCGTATATAGTATCAGGACGAGTGGTAAATACAGAGTATTTATCAAACTCTCCACCTAGCTTGGCTTTACTCTCCTCACTCAACTCAAAATCAAACTCTAAACCACGAGATTTACCTATCCAGTTACTCTGCATAGTGAGTACTTGTGAGGGCCATTTACCCTCAAGCTGATCCAAGTCACCTAGCAGTTCATCTGCATATTTGATGATATTTAGATAGTATCCTGGCATCTCTTTGAGATGCACTTCATTCTCACAACGCCAACAACAGCCCTCTTCGACCTGCTCATTGGCTAGAACTGTATGGCAATCTTCACACCAATTTACTGTAGTAGATTTGCGATACAAAAGCCCCTCATCAAACATCTTGATGATAAACTCTTGCTCCCATCTAGTATATAGTTCATCACAAGTAGCAAACTCTCTAGTCTTGGAAAATGATAGCCCTAGAGATGAGAGCTCTTTTCTCATATAGTCTATATTTTCATAAGTCCATTTTTTTGGATGTAGTTTATG
>DAOUPF010000364.1 GCA_030626265.1 Sulfurovum sp. | reverse complement strand
CTTTTCAGGTGAAAACTGCAATGTCTGTCATGCACTTCGACCTAAGTTTGCAGAGGTATTTGATAAGAGCTTTCCACAACTCAAGCAGATATATCTAGATGCTCATGCCAATCCAGAGATTTCTTCATACTTCCAAGTTTTTTCTGTGCCTACTATGATAGTCTTTATGGATGGTCGTGAGTTTGCCAGAGAAGGGCGGTCTGTGAGCCTACATCAACTCACACACAAGCTAGAGAGACCATATACTATGATGACAGAAGATTGAGATGAAAAAAGACTTTGGACTATCTATCTGGGGTGATGACAACTTTATGATAGATGCTGATGATATCAGAGTAAATCATGCCAATAAACCATCACTGCTAGAACTTACTCTAGATATACGAAATAGAGGATTTAAAGGTCCGATACTCCTGAGATTTCCTCACCTTATAAAGAAACAAATAGACAATCTGTTTGCTGTATTTGATGAGGCCAAAACAGAGTTTAACTATAAAGGTAATTTTCATGCCCTTTTTCCTCTAAAAGTAAATCAATATCCTAACTTCATAAATCACCTCATGGAAGTATCTAGTGAGTACAACTATGGATTAGAAGCTGGTAGCAAAGCAGAACTCATCATAGCTATGGCAAAAACACCCATGGGTGCTCCCATTACCGTAAATGGCTTCAAAGATAAGGAGATGATATCTCTGATATTTATAGCAGTAAAGAGTGGACATAATATAACAGTCACTATAGAGGGTCTCACAGAGCTAGAGACTATCATCGAAGTTCATAGAGAGTTCAATACAAAAAATAGAAAACAAGTCATGCCAAAGATAGGTATGCGTGTGCGTTTACATAGTGCAGGAGTAGGAGTATGGGCGAAGAGTGGGGGATATGAATCTAAGTTTGGATTGACATCTACAGAGTTACTAGAAGCGTACGATATACTTGCACGATATGAGATCTTAGATCAGTTCTCTATGATACATTTTCATATAGGCTCTCAGATGAGTGAGATAAACCCTCTCAAAAAAGCACTCAGAGAAGCTGGAAATATATATGCAGAGCTCAAACAAAGAGGAGCCAATGGTCTGCACGCTATCAATATCGGAGGAGGATTAGCAGTAGAATATAGTCAGCATAGAGCAAATCAAGAGAGAAACTATTCACTAAAAGAGTTTGCCAATGATGTCGTATTTCTAATGCAAGATATATCTCGAAGAAAAGGAATAGATGAACCTGATATATATACAGAGTCAGGACGTTTTATAGCGGCCAGCCATGCTATTCTCATAGCACCAGTACTAGAACTGTTTAGTCAAGAGTATCATGAGAGTGGACTAAGACTAAAAGATAAAAATCCACCACTCATCCAAGAGCTACATGAGCTATATATCTCTATGAGTAAAAGCACAGCTAGAGAGTATCTGCATGATGCACTAGATCATATGGAGAGTCTGTTTATACTGTTTGATCTAGGGTATATAGACTTGGAAGATCGCTCCAACACAGAGATACTAGTAAATCTAATCATAAAAAAGTCCATCAATATGCTCAAAGATGAAGATACAGATGAGCTGAGAAGATTAGAGAGTCGTATACAGGAGAAGTATCTGGTCAACTTCTCTTCATTTCAGTCTCTGCCTGATTTTTGGGGTTTAGATCAGAACTTTCCTGTGATGCCTATCTCACATCTATCGATCAATCCTACACGACCAGCTAGTATATGGGATATCACTTGCGATAGTGATGGAGAGATAGCCTTTGACTCTAAAAGACCACTACATCTACACGATATAGATATAGACCAAGAGGAGTATTTCTTGGCATTTTTTCTCACAGGGGCCTACCAAGAGGTAATGGGTATGAAGCATAATCTTTTCACTCACCCTACAGAGACAGTAGTGACATTTAATAAAGATGGAGATTATATATTTCAAGACACTATAGATGCACAAAACCTCATGGATGTTTTAGACGATATGGACTATGATACAGATGAGATAGATAGACTACTGAAGAGTCATATAGAGAACTCTACTTGTGTAGATGATAGAGAAAAACAGGATATTTT
>DAOUPF010000089.1 GCA_030626265.1 Sulfurovum sp. | reverse complement strand
TGTCATACTGGTAGGTACGCAAAAGGGTGCACCTGTACTAGATAGCAAAGGCAAAACACTCAAGACAAAAGAAGGCTCCATCGCTATATCTCAGCTCAACAAAGAGCTTGGTAATATAGCAAAAAAGAGTGGTGGAGACTTTGTCATAGCAACTAATGGCAAAAAAGACATGGAAAAGCTAGTCTCTACCATTCGCAACAAATTTAATGATAAAAAACAGGGAGAGATAAAGATAAAAGAGAGAGTAGAGTTCTTTATATATCCACTGATGGGATCAGTCGTATTGCTATTACTTGGATTTATCTCTATCCCAAGACGAAGGGAGAAGAGATGAAGATAATAACAACATTACTTACTATCTACTATCTACTATCTACTATATTACAAGCTGGTGTAACAGATTTCAAATTTATAAATGCCGCCAACAAGGCCTATAATGCTAAAGACTATAATAAAAGTAGCGAACTGTTCGAAAATCTAGACAAGCAGAGTGCAGCACTTAATTATGATAAAGGAAATGCGTATTATAAATCTGGTCAATTTGACAAATCTATCAAATCATATAGAAGAGCAAAAGGGAATAGTGTTGATGAGTCACAGAGATTGCATAATCTAGGTAATGCATACTTCAAAAAGAAAAATCTAAATCATGCGATAGAAGCATATGAAGCTGCACTAAAATATGGTGATGACAATGATACAAAGTATAATCTTGAATTAGCAAAGAAACAGAAAAAGAAGCAAGAGCAAAAAAAGAAAGATAAGAAAAAACAAGACAAAAAGAAAAAAGATCAAAAAAAGAAAGATCAAAAAAAGAAGAAGCAAGACCAAAAAAAGAAAAAGAATAAAGATCAGAAAAAAGATTCAGAAAAAAAGAAGCAAAAAGATCAAAAGAAAGACAAAGAACAAGACAAAAAAGATGATAAAGATGGTGAGAAAAAAGAGAATGAGAAACAGCAAGATAAGAAATCTAAAGATAAATCAGGTAAGAAAGATAGTGACAAACAGCCAGCAAAACAGAAACTAGATAAGAAAAAAGCAATGGGTAAAAAGGAACTGAGAAGATTGATGAATAAGATGGGAAATAAAAAAATGCCAACACTAATGTATCAAGCAGGCAGTGGTAAAAAGGCTAAAAGGAGTGATGATGTTAATCCATGGTAGTATAAAAAGATTACTTTTGTTATTGATAGTTTTTGCTGCGATATTGTCAGCAGATAGCCTAAAGATACGAGTAGCTAGCACAGAAGTTGTCGAGGGCAATAATCTCCAAGTAAAGCTTATAGCAGAAGGAAAGGATATAAAGTTTCCTGATATTAAAGATATAGGAGGTTTCCCTACAGAGGGGAATTCTGTCTCTACTAAGATGGAGTCAAGTTATATAAATGGGAAGTTTTCATCAAAAAATTTGAAAACTCTTCGCTTTGACTTTTTCCCAGAGCTAGATGTAACTATCCAAGCTTTTACTGTGAGTATAGGTGGAAAAAACTATAAGACAAAACCTATAGATATACGAGTCATCAAACCCTCAGCTGTTACTGCTAGAAGTGTTGATGGGTATACAATGACTATGAAAAGTAGCAAGAAAAAATTATATGTAGGTGAGCCATTTGTAGTCACTGTGAATTTTTTTGAACCTCGTAGCAGTAGAGTCTCCAAGGTAGAGTATACACCACCAAAATTTAAAGACTTTTTCTCTCAAGCGTTAGGAGGAGAGAAGTTAAAGAGAAATGCCAATGGCACTATACATCAGCTAGAGTATTTACTAAGTGCTAAAAAACAGGGAAAATTTACGATAATGCCACCAAAAGCAAGAGTAGGTATTCGTAGTATCTCAGGTGCAGATAGAGATCCTTGGGGCTTTTTCTCCAATGATGTCAAATGGTACTCTGTTCGTGCTAAATCACTACCTATCACGGTAAAGCCTTTACCTGCAGATACAGATCTAGTAGGTGTATTTAAAGTAGAGAGTAGTGTGGATAAAAATAGTATCAAACCAAATAATCCTGTCACATATACTATCAAAATCACGGGTGAGGGCAGTCTAGAGGATATAGAAGACCCGAAGTTTGATCTACCCAATGTCACAGTATATAGTGATGATGCAAAGAGTGAGAGTAAGGTAATGGGAGACAAGGTAATAAGCAGCTATGAGAAGAAGTATGTATTTATCTCAGATAGTGACTTTACTATACCATCACTCTTTTTTAAATCATTTAACTATAAATCTAAAAATAGTAATACTCTAAAAACAGAGGCAAAAAAGATTGTAGTTGACTCTACAGGCATCCAAGTACCAGCACAAATAACAAAAGTCTCTAAGCCAATTATTCACAATATAAGAGCAAAGAAAACAGAAGACAAAAATATAAGTATCTTGGAAGATGTAGATTATTATAAAGGTATATATAACAAAGAGAGGATAGGTTTTCCTCTCTGGTCACTTCTGGTGTCATTTTTAGTAGGTGTGCTTATGACACTGCTAAGTATACGACTCATGCGGTACTTTATAGATAATAAACAGAAAATAAGACTCCATCATTATAAGACTAAAGAGGCACTAAAAATCCTATATCCACATACAAACCATAGTAGTAAAATAGAAGTAATGGTACGCAAACTATATGAGGTTGAAAATGGCAACAAGTCTGTGATTATTGATAAAGATGAATTGGCTAGAATGATAGCAGAGATAAAAGGATAAATAGACTACAAAATCTCATGTAGTCTATTTGCTTTATCCATCCACGAGTGTAGCTCATCCCACTTTTCTTGGGCTATAAGCTCTCTGCATCTGTTGAGCTCCCCAGCGAAACAGTCTATACCATCTAGTAAGTCTTGTCTGTTTTGTCGGAATATATCTTGCCACATATTTGGAGATGATTTTGCTATACGGCTCATATCTCTAAAACCACCACCTGCAAGGGCTATGATAGCCTTGGGGTCTTCTTGTTTCATTACAGCATTTGCTAGAGCATAACTAAGTGCATGAGGCATATGAGAGATATATGCAGCATGACGATCATGCTCTTTGGCATCCATATAGAAAATCTTCATACCAATATTAGTAAAGATTTGTTTAGCAAGCTGATGTTGACTCTCTCCACTATCTTCTATATTACATAGTACGATAGCTTTTCCATGATATAGATTATCTATAGCAGCAGTTGGTCCAGATTTTTCAGTACCAGTCATTGGGTGAGCCGCAACAAAATTTTGCCGTATATCTGTCGGGACAGAATTAAGTATAAGAGCTTTTGTACTTCCCAAATCAACAATTGCTGTTTTTTTATCTACCTTAGAGAGTTGTTTCACTATCTTAATAATGCCATCAACAGGTACTGCTAAAAATAGTATATCAACCCCATAAAAGTCATTAATGTCATCAATAACCTTATCAACAAGATTGTACTCTAATGCTTCGATACAGTGTTGATCATTATGGTCAAAACCAATGATTTCAGTATCTTTATAAACCTTTTTGATCGCTATACTAAGTGAGCCTCCCATAAGACCCAATCCGATTATTCCTATCTTCAAGAGTATCTCCTTTATAATATATTTTAGTAATATTATAACATATGAGTGCTGTATTTGTTTATTACAATAAGAAATTACACTTGTGTCAATTGTAATTTAGCCAAAAAAAGGTAGAATAAGTACAAATTTAATTTAGTTTTCTGAATATAACAGAAAAGTAAGGATAGCACTATGTGGAAACGCGTTTTATTAGTTTTATTAATGAGTGTCTCATTTTTAGCCGCTCAAAAGATTGATAGTATAGAGATCAGAGGTTTTGGTGATGCAGATAAGCTAAAACCTGTGGTAGGTATTAAGGTCGGTGATACTTATACGGTTGCAAAAGTTAAAAGAGCCAAGAAGCTTATAGTATTGGCTTTGGAGTCTGGTGGATATCACAATAATGTTGTTGAGTCAACAATAAGCAATAAAGGTGGAACTGTTGGCGTTACTTTTGATGTGAATCGTGGTAATAAGATCACTATCACAAAAGTTACTTTTATGGGTAATGATAATGTTCCAGCAGCAGACTTAGAGAAAAATCTAATAAATAAAAAGTCTGAGTTTATGGGCTGGTTCCCTGGAAGAAGTAATGGTGATGCAAATGTAGCTCAACTCAAATATGATGGTCACCGTGTACACGATGAGTATCTAAAAAGAGGATATCTTGATGCACAAGTCAGTGATCCTCTTATGAGAGTAGACTCATCTTCATATAATGCAGAAATAGCGTACAGTATCAAAGAGGGTAATGTATATAATGTAACTTCTGTCTCTATTACTGGAGATAATGCTATAGGGCTTGATAAAAATAAGATAAGAGAAGAGTTAAAGCTAAGAGCAAATAAAGCTTTCAATGTAACAAAGCTTAGAAAAGATATCAAGAAGATTCAAGAAGCTGTAGGAAATTTAGGATATGCATATGCTAAAATAAAACCAGACTTTAAGAAAAATGCAAAAAAATTAACAGTATCAGTAGTATATAAAGTTAATCTTGGCAAAAGAGTAACCATAGGTGATGTCAAAATATCTGGTAATGAAAAAACAAAAGATCATGTAGTTAGACGATATGTATACCTAGCCCCAGGTGATTTATATAACTATACTGATTATAAAGATAGCCAAAGGGCATTGGCTAGAACAGGATATTTTGAAAAAGCAACTTTAAAGAGAAAAAAGGCAACAGGAGATAAAGTTGACTTAGTAGTAGATGTAAAAGAGGCAAAAACAGGTGCTTTTACTGCTGGTGGTGGATATAGTTCAGCTGATGGATTCTTAGTCAATGGATCTGTTTCTGAGAAGAATATATTTGGTTCTGGTATAGAAGTAAGTGCTGCTATTGATTACTCAGAAGTAAAAAATTCATATAATTTATCATTTAAAGAGCCTAGGCTTTTTGATTCTAAATATAGTTTGTCTGGTGGTATTTATAAAAGTAATACTGATTATACAGATCGAGAAGAGTATGACAATATTGGTTATTTGAAAAAAGATGAGATTGGCGCTTATATGAGTCTAGGACGTCAACTTACCCGTACATTATCTGCATCGATAGGATATAAATATGGAATAGTTGAATATGATGAGGTAAATGCTACTTTAAGTACTGATTATGAAGATTATGTTAAATCAGCCTTTATTGCAGCGTTAGTATTTGATAATACTGATGATTATTATCTGCCACGAGAAGGTGTATACGCAAAGTTGAATTTTGAATATGCTGGATTAGGAAGTGCTCCAACAGATGGCAAAAAACTTGCAGAGTTTACTAAAATCAATTTTAAACTTGGTATGTTTTATGGTCTTCAAGACACTATCAACTATGATTTGATATTTAGATATAAGTTTAGATTAGGATATATAGATGCTGGAGTTGATGACTATATTCCTGTAGCAGAAAAGCTTTATCTAGGTGGTTCTGCTAGAGGTGTTCGAGGATATAGTTCTGGGTCTATATCTCCATATCTTGCAGGTGGGAATGATATTTTAATAGGTGGAAATAAAAGTATGGTTCATAGTGTAGAAGCAAGTATACCACTATCAGAAGCAACTAAAATGCGTTTAACATTTTTTGCTGACTATGGAACAATAGGTATAAATAGTTTTGATGAGATTACTAAAAAGTCAGTTGGTGCACAGGTAGAGTGGCAATCTCCTTTTGGTCCAGTTAACTTGGTTTTTGCAAAAGCAATAGACCCAGAAGAGTATGATAAGACTGCTGACTTTGAATTTAGTATGGGAAGTAAGTTTTAGATAAACAATTTTTAGATAAATAATCGTGGGCATCAACTGTCCACGATTACAAATATATAAACCTCAAATATTTCAAACAACTACCTTTATATTTTTTGGCTTTTTCATGTTTTCTATATCCTCTTTTGCAAGATACAAACTTTTATCACTTTTAATTTTCAAACAACTATTACTATAGTTAAATTCAATATTTGCTTTCGCAGAATTTCTATGTAAAAGTAGAGTAAGTGTATATATAAAAGACAACCATTTAATAGTCTTTTTTGCTGGTAATAAGATTTTATATTTTTGAAAAATCTCTTTTGGATATCTTTTATTTTCTTTAGAATACAGTAGTAGTGATATAAGGGCAATTTCTTGATGCTTGAAGCCATAGTTAAGCTCTTGCATAGCAATATAGTGTGCATGTCTATTTTGATGGTATATGGTGAGTATTTTGCCTATATCTGATAGACTTAGTGCTCTGTTTATAATAGCCAGATATTCTTCTTCATGA
>DAOUPF010000299.1 GCA_030626265.1 Sulfurovum sp. | reverse complement strand
GATATTTCTACAGGTGATTATGAAGAGCAGGCTAGAGAGTTAGAAAAACAGAAGCAGTATTCACAACAGCTTCTTGAAGCACAAAAACTTTTTTTAAGACATGCAATTCATGAGACCAATACTCCACTCTCTATAATCATGGCAAATATAGAACTCTTTGAACTATATTATGGAAAACATCCGAATCTAGCCAATATAGAGATAGCAACAAAAAGTATTTACAATATTTATGATGACTTGAGCTATTTGATTAGAAAAGATCAGGTAGAGTATCCTAAAAAGATAGTGGACTTAGTAGACTTTATAAGAAGTAGGATAGACTTTTTTGATGTTGTAGCAAAGCGTTCTAATGTCAAGATAGAGTTATTATCTGGAGAAGAAGAGATATATATAAATATCAATGAAACAAAACTTCAGAGGATTGTAGATAATAATATTTCAAATGCAATTAAATATACAAATACTAAAGAGGTTATTAAAGTCTCAATTTATGAGAATGATAAAGATAGTATCGTAGAGATTATAAGTTTATCTTCTCCTATAAGAGATGTTAAAGGTGTATTTGAAGTATATTATCGTGAAAACCATGCCAAGGATGGCTTGGGAATAGGATTAAATTTAGTAAAGCAAATATGTGCTGAAGAGGGTATTAGAATTGATGTTAAATCAAGTAAAAAACAGACAAAGTTTTGCTATTATTTTCCAAAGGATATCTGATGAAGATTTTATTGTTAGAAGATGATATGTTATTAAGTGATGCAATAGAGAAATACTTGATAACTACAGGACATTCTGTTGAATCATTTAAATCTGGTGATGATGCATATGATGCTTTACAGGAAGCTAACTATGATCTGTTAGTTTTAGATATAAATGTTCCTGGAATTGATGGATTGACACTGCTTGAGAGATTACATGAAAAAAAGATTCAGATACCTACTATATTTATCAGTGCACTGGTTGATATAGAGGATATATCTCGTGCATATGACCTTGGTTGTTATGATTATCTAAAAAAACCTTTTCACCTCAAAGAGCTTAATATAAAGATAAACAAGATTTTGCAGGGTAGACATATCCCCACTGAGCACCTAAGACTATCAAAAAACTATAGTTATGATATGCAAGGATCTATACTGCGTTTTAGAAATGAAGTGCAAGTACTGTCAAGTAGACGACAACAAATCATTCGTCTTATGATATCTAATAGAAGCCGTGTTGTCAGCTATGATATGTTTCGTAATTATGTATGGAGCGACACCTATGTAGATGATGCCACCATTCGTGCAGAGGTTAATCGTTTGAAAAAAATACTAAAAGAGGATATCATCATCAATGTTAGAGCGATTGGATATATGATTGATAGACCAAAGGACTAACGAATACTCTCAAGTATCTCCTCAAAATCTTTTAGATATACCATATTTGGACCATCGCTGAGTGCCTCTTCTGGATTTTTGTG
The DNA here is from genome assembly GCA_030626265.1 of Sulfurovum sp. Classification (GTDB taxonomy): domain Bacteria; phylum Campylobacterota; class Campylobacteria; order Campylobacterales; family Sulfurovaceae; genus JAAXPZ01. Next base: position 1,209 of record DAOUPF010000299.1, on the reverse strand, counting down.
AACTTCAAAAAAGAAGCCATTTACTCCTACAGCATTAGCAAGCATTGCCATGTGTGGAGCGTATTTTCTATCTCCTCCACTTTTTCCACCTAGGGCAGAAGGTTTTTGGGTAGAGTGGGTTACATCCATGATGACAGGATAGCCAAACTCTTTCATATCTATGATTTGTCTGAAGTCTACTACTAAGTTGCCAAGCCCAAACATACTACCACGCTCTGTGAGCATTATCTTGTCATTACCACTCTCTTTTACTTTTGTTAGAGGGTGAAGCATGTCTCTTCCATCTAAAAATTGAGCTTTTTTGATATTGACAATCTTGTCAGTTTTTGCTGTAGCAATCAGTAGGTCAGTTTGACGACATAGAAAAGCAGGGACTTGTATGATATCAGCTACCTCTGCTATAGCTTTGGCTTGAGAGCTTTCATGTATATCTGTAGTGATAGGTAGATCAAAGTCACTCTTGACTCTTTGGAGTATTCTCAACCCCTCATCAAGTCCAGGCCCACGATAGCTACCAAGAGAAGTTCTATTTGCTTTGTCAAATGATGCTTTAAATATATAAGGAAATGACAATTTCTCTGTCAATCTTTTGATTGACTCAGCAAGCTCCATTATCATGCTCTCATTCTCTATGACACAAGGTCCAGATATGATAAATTTTTCGTTTTTTAGTTGTTGATATAGCTTGTCAATAGTTGTCATGATTGTTCCTTTATTCTTTGTAGAGCTTTAATATAGTCTGCTTTGGTATCTATACCAAAAGCATCATAGTCCACCGTAATCATCTGTATATTATGACCACTCTCTAGGACACGGAGTTGCTCTAGCTTTTCTATCCTCTCTAGATAGCTTGGCTCCATCTGGCTAAACTCTAGTAAGAACTCTCTTTTGTATCCATATATGCCTATATGTCGATAGAAATGTAGGGCATCAGGGATATTTTCATGATGTTTGATTAAAGTCTCCCACTCATCACGATGATGAGGTATGATAGAACGAGAGAAATAGAGTGCTTGGTTTTTACTGTTGACAACTACTTTGACAACATTTGGGTTTTTTAACTCAGAGATTTTCTCTATGCGGTGCATGGCACTACTCATCAAAGTATCAGTAGTATCCATAGCTTTAGCAATCTGCGATATGAGTTTTGGGTCTATAAATGGCTCATCTCCCTGTACATTAACAATATTGACACAATCAAGTGAGCTT
>DAOUPF010000412.1 GCA_030626265.1 Sulfurovum sp. | reverse complement strand
GCATCACTTCCAAAATATCTCAAAAAACCAAGGTACCTTTATGAAACAACACTTATATCACCTCTCTCACATAGACTTAGATGGCTATGGATGCCAATACTTAACAGAAAAATATTTTGGCTCTACTACCTGCTACAATGCCAACTATGGACCAGAGGTAAAAGCCAGGATAGAAGAGCTCATAGCACAGATAGAGAGAGATAAGTTTCTAAACTCTGACTTGGAGCCTCTGATACTCATCACTGACCTGAACCTCACTACCAAAGAGGGAAATCAGATAGAAAAAGAGTCCTTAAGAGTAGGAGCACAGCTACAGCTACTAGATCACCATGCCACAGGAGCTAGTGCGGCAGAGAGGTTTGACTGGTATGAGCTTGATACTACTCGTTGTGCTACTCTGATCACTTATGACTGGCTACGAGAGAAGTATGGATTTGATGAGAGTGGTGAGTTTGCTACTATCGTGGCAGCTATCAATGCTGTAGATATCTGGCTAGATGATCATGAGCTGTTCGAGTATGGTAAAGTGATGCTAGGTATGATTTCAGGCTCTCGTGAGATAAACCGTATCATGTTTGCAAGCAGAGATAGAGACTTCAAACTATACCTCATAGAAGCAGGCAGACAGAGAGTAGATGCAGCAGATGCACCTATACTACTAGATGATGACCTACACCAAATCAAAAAAAGCTTTTTCAAATCTGAGATAAATGATACAAAAGACAATCTAGTTGCATTCTATGTCACAGACCTACTCACAGCTGATAGACCTCGCCTAGAGATCAACTATATGGGCTACAAGGGCTTACTAGGCTACAATGTAGGCAGTGCCTCTATCATAGGCAACACATGCCTAGTCAACAACCCAGACCTAGACTTCTACATGGATATCAACTACAGAGGCAACTTCTCTCTAAGAAGTAATGACAAAGTAGATGTATCCCAAATGGCAGCCCACATAGGCAATGGCGGAGGACACCCCAACGCTAGCGGAGGCAAAGTAAAAGAGTACAGAGACTCATTTGTATATGCAGATGTACGTAGATTTGTACAGAACTATATCAATGAGAAGAGCATGGAGTAAGCTATATAAGGTACTCCATATCTAAACTACTTTTTACTTCACATACCGAGTCAAGAAAAACGCAATAGGAACACATCCAAACGCCACAACATTGCATATGATATAAGTCATCTCTAGTCCTAGATTATCTCCTAACAACCCTACACTAAATACTATGATAGCACTTACTCCAAAGTTGATAGACATATATACGCTATTCATAAATGTAGGCATATGAGAGCTGGTCTCTTGGACTGTTGCCATGAGGACTGGGCCAGTGGCAAATAGAAATAGCCCTACAAAAGCTAGTATATAGATACTCTCTGTAGATATAAAGACTGACATACTTATAGCTGCACCAAAGCTAGCTATGATGAGTGTAATTTTTCGCCCTATCCTATCAGATAAATTTCCAGATATAAATGTACCCAAAACTCCAAAAAACTGCAATATAGACAGGGACACTCCTGCATACCAGAGAGACTCACCCTGACCTACTAAATAGACGGGCAGATAGAGAGTCAATGCACTCTTCATACCAGACTGAAACATTAGAAAACCTCCCAATACTGCAAAAAATGGAAAATACTCTTTTAAAATCTTCTT
>DAOUPF010000260.1 GCA_030626265.1 Sulfurovum sp. | reverse complement strand
GTCTACTCATAGTATGCCTAGAGCTCTCTTCGTTGAAGTCACCACTCTGTATCTCTGTTGCATCATCTTCTTTGAGCTCTCTAGCACCCCAATCATCAAATACAACTCTAGCCACACCCACAGTACGAGTGGTAAGTCCTGGAGCAATGCCAGTGGTATTGATGTCATAAAGAATCATACCTGATTTGATAGGGTATCGTTTAAATACATCTTTGGCATATATAGATACACTAAAAATTGATGATGTCAATAGGATAAAAAGTATTTTTTTCATTTATGCTTTCCCAATATATAGTAATTTCTTATCTATGTATTATATCATATTGCAACGATAAGGTAATGTTATTGATGTAAATATTTTAGATTTACACCTTTATAGACTCTATGAGTCGTAGACTGTCTTGCAAAAATCTTACTTTAGTAGATAAACCTAGAGGACGAGAGAGCAAGCCCCAAGATGAAGAGAGGATGAACTCTGCTAGCTCTTTTGGGTCACCTTGCTTTATCCTTCCATCTCTCATGCCAAAGCTCAAAACTTTGGCTAGGTTTGAAGATAGATTGTCAAACTCTCTTTCGCAAGCTGAAGCTATATCACTATCTAGAGCACTCATCTCAAACATAAGTCTATGTAGAGGGCAACCATGCATGATGAGCATTTTGTTTTTGCTGATTTTTATCATGGTATGGGTGAGGATGTCTATAGCTGTGGAGTCTGACCTCATATTGAAGTTAAAAAACTCTTCTACCTTTGGTATGAGCCTCTCTGCTATCATGGCTAGGACTAGCTCTTTCTTGGAGGAGAAATGATGATACATAGAGCCACGAGGAACAGCAGCTCTCTTTAGTATGCTTGCAGTTGCAGATCCGCTATATCCATACTTGTATACCTCCTCAAAAGTGACATCTAAAAGTTTGTCTCTGCTACTCTTTTGTGTACTCATAATCTCTCTCCACTTTTGCTATCCTTATCTTGTACTGTTTGTACCAAGTCTCTTTGCCTGCTTTTTGGGCTGCTATATGCTCTAGGTTAGCTTTCCATTTGAGTATAGAACTCTCATCTACCCAGTATGATACAGTGATTCCCAGCTCTTCTCTAGCTGACTCAAAGCCTAAGAAGCCATCTTGCTCTGAGACTAACTCCACCATCCTATCTGACATCTTAGCATATCCCTCATCCCTATCTATTTTGAGTGAGGTAAATATGACTGCATAGTAGGGTGGTTTGGGTGTGTCTATGATATGTGACATTATATACTCTCCTCTTCTAATCGACCCTTTTTTAATCTATAGACTTTATCAGCTATGAGCTTACAGTCCTCAATCTCATGAGTGACCATGATGGTATATAGATTTCTCTGTGTTGTTATAGCTCTGAGTAGATTTAGCATTTCTACTCTAGTATCATAGTCCAGCCCAGTAAATGGCTCATCTAGTAGTAGTATAGGAGTAGTACGTATGAGTGAGCGAGCTAAGGCTACTCGTTGCTGTTGTCCTCCTGATAGAGCTGATACTAGCTTGTCTTTATACTTATATAGAGCTATCTCTTTTAGTATATTTTCGACTTTATCTCTATCATCTGGAGTTGATTTGAGAGATCTATTTATACCTAGAAGTATATTTTTATATACACTTAAATGTTCAAATAAATTATGATTTTGGAATAGTATAGTCACGGGTCTATTCTCTGCAAAAGAGTTTAGTAAATCCTCTTCTTCAAACTCCACTGTACCACCTGTAGGCACCAAAAATCCAGCTATGAGATCAAGCATAGTAGATTTGCCACTGCCGCTTGTCCCTAGTATACCTACTATCTCAGCAGCCTTTATATCTAGAGAGAAGTTGTAGTTGTGCTCTGAATCTGCTTGTTTGTAGCTGTAGGTTAGGCTATTTATTTTGAGCATATATGATATTGTTTATTAAATATTTTATTATAGATACTGGACTTGCTCAAAAGAGACAGTAGGGAAATCTTCTAAAAAGTCATTGATACTCTCTCTAGCTACCAAATAGTCAAATAGATTATGCACAGGTACACGAGTACCACTAAAAACCAATGAACCATTTAGGATATCTAGGTCACTTTCTATCATTGACATAATCTCTCCTTTTTATATTTTTGATTATAGCATAAATCACTTTGCTTTGAAAAGCTTAGGAACCAATACAAACACACTCAATGTCAAAACCAAAAGTATCAATGCAACTCCTGCGGCATCGGCATTTCTATATGAGCCCATGAGCTGATACAAGTACCAAGGCAAGGTCGATATATCATCACTCCCAAACAGAGCTATGACTCCCAAGTCCCCAAGTGATAAAGAGAACGATAGAGCAAATACATAGCCTATAGATGAGCGAAGATATGGTAATTCACAGTAAATCCATCTACTAAGAGCACTAAGATTTAGTGAAAGTGATAGTTTATCATATCTTTGTGCAGTCTTTTGCATAGCTGGAGCTATGATAGATAGTGCAAAAGGCAAGGACATAAGGACATTGGCTGTGAGTACTGCTAGCAGAGCCCATACTATGAGTGGAGCTATAAATATCTGAGATAGTAGGAAGAATCCAAGACCAAGTATGAGAGATGGGATGGCTAGGTATAGATTGCCAGAGAATGATATGATGAGATTTGCTATTTTGCCAAATCTAGAGTCTGGTATACGGTACCTGAGGTTGAAATTTCTCTTGGCATCACTAAGTAGTAGGGCAAAGAGTATGGTGATTGTAGCTGATAGTGTGGCCAGTATGACACTAGTGAGTAGGGACTTGATAAATATATTATTGGTCAGTATCCTAGAGAAGTCAGCACCTATACCATCTATGACTATGGCTACAAGAGGCAGTATAAACAGAAAACCCAAGAGAGTTATGACAAAGATTTGAAATATACTCCATGCTTTTGGTTCACTCCAAGGTATCTTTACAGATTCTATCTTTAGATTTGATAGTCCAGTTTTGAAATTGGATGATAGGATTACTAGGATAGTGGATATGCTTAGCTGTACCAGTGCTAGCTTTAGAGC
>DAOUPF010000295.1 GCA_030626265.1 Sulfurovum sp. | reverse complement strand
TTGATGCACATTTGCCAGATGAACAATTGCCATTTCCTTTTGATGCACATTTGCCAGATGAACAATTACCATTTCCTTTTGACGCACATTTACCAGATGAACAGTTGCCATTTCCTTTGTGACTTTTTCTTTCCATTTTATTATGCTCTTGTTTAGTCATATTGAAATTGTCAAGCATCCAATCAGCAATTTTCTCAAGTTCCTCTTCTGTCACCTCTCCTTTTTGTGATGGCATTAGGCCAAATTTTCTAATACTTGGACAAAGTGCCTTTTCTTTTGTAGGATTTAAAGCAAAATCAACTATATGCTTTTTCATATCTTCTTCATTTTTAATATCATTTTTCAAATGGAATACTACATTTCCTATTGGAGGGGCTACAAGATTGGATTTGTCTTGTGGTTTTGTCAAACTATGACATGCACTACATTTACTTATAAATAACTTTTCTCCATCATCACTTGAAGCATTCGCAACAGACATCGCCATCAAACTTATCAATACTAATCTAACTAACTTCCTAAACATAACAATCCTTTTATTTTTAATATATAGAATTATAATATTAAATTATTAATTGATGTTAAATGAAAATAAAGAAGTAACATTAGTTAAAATTATCTCTAAATATTTGCATATTGCTTCTAGTAAAACTACCGCATCATCACTAGATACAATGCCAGTGCTAGATATGCAGTGATTATAGCCTTGTATACCAAAGCTATGGAGAAAGATTGGAGAAAGGTCAAGCAGTTAGTTCACTTTTATAGAGCCAATACCTAGCTTGAATATAATCTTCCTCAAGATTTTGTTATACATAGTTGGATATTTGAGCATTTTTTTATGGATATTACTTTGAGTGGTTTGGTATTTCTTTCATATAGATCTAAAAAATTATCTTTATCTTCTATCAGTGCACTTCCTAAAGTATCACCTGATAGCATAGCATAGCTTATGCCCTCGGCAGAGGTAGGACTGATGAGTCCTGCAGCTTCTCCTATGAGAGCTACATTGCCCTCTCCCAAACATACAGCTTTGCTTGATATTGGACGCAGGAGATGACAGCCTTCTCTTTTGACAGGAGAGGACAAGTCATAGCCATATTTTTTGAGTTTCTCTTTTTGTAAAGTATGGTATTTCATCGCATCTCTTCCCTCTTCTATGGCAGAGCCAAAGATTATGAGGTCATCTTTTGGTATGATCCATGAGTAAAAATCAGATATCTCTTCATCAAACATAGCTACAAATTGGTTGAGGTTTGTTCTGTTTGGAAACCACTCTTGTGTGCTTATATATCGTTTTGGCTCTTGGGGTTGTAATCCAATCAACTCTCTTTTTACTTTAGAGTTGGCTCCATCTGCTCCTATGATGATATCTGTACTTATCTCTATCTTTTTGCCATCCTTTAATAGTTTGACTATATATCCATTTGTACTTTTTGTCGATCCTCTATAACGAGTAGAGAACATTTTATCTATACTGCCATCACAGAGTGATATTAGCCATCTATCATACTGCTCTCTATCGACATTGATATAGTGTCGTTGATAGTTCTTCACTATATCATTGTCAAAGTCTATAGTCTCCACAGAGAACATCTGAGGAGATACCAGTACACTCTTGGGGATACTTAGTCCAAATGTAGCTAGTGCTTTTTGGGCATCTGGAGCTATGAGACCACCGCAGTTTTTGATGAGCATAGATGGCTCTTTATCAAGAGGTCGCTTGTCAACTAGCAAGACTTTGTAAATACCTTGAAGCTTTCTAGCTAGAGTTGCTCCTGCTGGACCTGCTCCTATGATTGTGATGTCGTAGTGGGTCATAGCCATTTCCTTATCTCTTTATTTTCTATAAAGTCTCTCTTCTGGAAGCTCCAATAAAACACTTTGCCATTTTTTATTAGAATAGAATGAGGTCTTCTATATTCATATCCAAACTCTATCTTAATATATTCTGGTTCTGTATGATATTTTTTTATGGCGATATTATATATATATTGCCATGCAGTATATGTGGCTACGGTATATATGAGTATCCAAATAGGTATGAAGATTACTATAAAGTTAACAAATGTAATTTGATAGAATTTATACAAAAATAATATTCCTAAAAAAACCAGAATGACCATTACTCCAAATGGCAAATATACAATTTCTATATACTTAATTACATATGATGCATGTTGAAATAGTACTCCTAAAAAGTACAGGATAATAGGTAAAGCCAATATCCAAATCATTGTAGTTTCTTTTTTAAAAAAAATCTAGAAGAATAAATAAATGAAAATAGAAAAATCCCAACCACATCAGCCAATAAATCTCCCAAATCAAAAGTACGAGATGGTATATAGTATTGACTCATCTCCTCAAGAGTTGCAAATGTGAGGATAATGATAGAGCCTAGCTGTATATGGAATTTGATAGTTTTAAATCCAAGCCCATAGTTCAAAAGCAGAGCCATTACGCCATACAGTAGAGCATGCATGATTTTGTCTCCATAAGGGATATGCCCTATGAGCCTAAATGCAAAGTTGTGGTCTGCTGTGTCTGCTAAAAATATGATGTAAGCTATGAATAGAAAGAATCCAAAAGGTAGTAAAAGTTTCCTATCTATGGTCATACTAGATTCTTCATCATGCTTTTGACAATAATTTTATGAAAGGGAGATATAAAAAACATATATATCTTTCCAAGAATATTATTGTACTTTACAAAGGTACTTACTATAATGCTATTA
>DAOUPF010000444.1 GCA_030626265.1 Sulfurovum sp. | reverse complement strand
GTGGCTAGTGTGACATGAGTATCTTCTCCTGTGACTAGTTTGGAAAATGAGCTAGAGTCACTGAAAGCCTCTGTAGTCAATACCACATCATAGAGTTTCAAATCATCAGAGTAAGAACCAGACGATCCTACTCGGATGATGGTATCAACATCATAAAATTTAAACAGCTCATAGGAGTATATTCCTATAGATGGAACTCCCATTCCTGAGCCTGCGATAGTAACTCGTCTGCCTTTATACTTACCTGTAAACATAAGCATATTTCTAACACCATTGACCGGTGTGATATTTTCCAAATAATTCTCTGCTATAAACTTTGCTCTGAGTGGGTCACCAGGCATCAGTACAACATCAGCTATATCTTCTTTTTTTGCTTCTATGTGAGGTGTCATTTCTACTCCTAAATTATCATAAATTTATCATATCTAATCTGTTATGAGAGAAGTATTAAAAAGTTAAAAGTTTATATAAAATAGAATACTATTATAAATCTTATTCAAAATAGATAATGATTTAAAATAGTTATTTAGCTAACTTCAGTGTAATATAGGGATTTAAATAGGTGTCGGGTGTCAAATTTATAATTTATAATTTTATTAAATAGTCAACAATCAGACAATAAAGCTCTTATTAAGATATAATATTTTATTATGTTATATTAAAATCAAAGGAAAACTTTATGCATAAAAATATTATTAGTTTTATTTTATTAATTTCTCTATTTTCTCCTCTCCAAGCAAAAGTATTTACTGTAGATGAGTTGGTACTTGAAGCTAGAAAAAGTTTAAAAACTGTCACTACTAAGGAGCTATTATCACTCCTGAAAAAACATCCAAATACAAGAATCATAGATGTCAGAACCAAGAGTGATATACTCAAAGATAGAGGGTATATAAAAGCAAATAGAGTGAGCAATATACCTAGAGGGATTTTAGAATTTTCCATAGCCAATGTGGTGAGTGATGATGAGATATTTGTAGTGCATTGTTCCAATGGAAATAGAAGTGCTCTTGCAGCACAAAGGCTCAAATCTATAGGGTATAAAAATGTGCTTTATTATCAAGAGAGTTTTTCTGGTTGGCAAAAGGCAGGATTACCAACATCATCTAGAGATAGATATATAGGCTCCGTGCTCTACTCGCCTGTCCAAAAAGTATCTGATGGTGTATATACCTCTATAGGTCAGACTTCACCATCTACTTATGAGAACTCTGGGCACAATAATAATCTAGGGTTTGTTGTAGGAGAGGATAGTGTACTTGTATGGAATGCAGGTGGAAACTATCTACTAGCCAAGAGTTTTCACGAAGAGATAAAGCAGATCACTAATAAACCAGTCAAATATGTCGTACTTGAAAATTCTCAAGGTCATGCGATGCTGGGCTCCTCCTACTGGAAAGAGCAAGTGGCTACCATAGTCGCTCATAAGATTGCCAAAAAGG
>DAOUPF010000014.1 GCA_030626265.1 Sulfurovum sp. | reverse complement strand
GCATCTATACCATGTATCCAGCTACTAAGTGGCTCTGGTAGTGAGATAGTTTTGAGACGATTAAAGTACATAATCATCGTAGCAAAGGCATAAAGCTCATCTAGTGAGAGGATGGCTTGTTTGCGTAATCTATTGAGCTGTATATCTAGTGAGGGCACATTTTTTGGTTCTGGAAACTCTATAGTTGAGAGGGCTTTTATATATCTGTAGTGCTGTGTAATATCACCCTCTATAGTGATGTCTTTGTGGCGTGCAAAAAAGCTCTCGAACTTATCTATGTAGCCATCAAGATCCAGCTTTTTCAGTATGGTAGAGTTTTTTCTATCTTCTTCTATCACTATTTTAATGCTCACCACGAATCTGGTAAGTGATATCCCCTGCTCCAAAAGCAGTCACTAACCCATCACTATACTCTCGTATCACATGTCCATCTTTGAAAACTTTAACAACACTATCCTCTTTGGTAACTGAATCTGCCATTAAGAGTTTGTATCTAGAGAATGCCCCTTTGAGATCTATATCTACCTCTATCTCACCTGCTGACCAGATTGGCAAAATCACCAACTCATCTACACCAGCAAAACACTCCACAAATGCTTGTAGATTATCTATGGTTCTGCTATATTTATGTGGTTGCCATATGACATTTAGTCTACTCATATCTCTCAAGTATTTATAGGTCTGCAGTGACTCCATAGTAGCTTTTATCTCTGTAGGATGATGCCCATAATCATCTATGACTACGCATGACTCTTGGTTTTGTACGATATCAAAACGCTTTTTTATGCCTCTATAGTGTAGAAGATTTGATTTGATATCCTCCAAACTCTCACCTAGCTCTAGAGCTGCCAAAATAGCCAATGCCGCATCAAGTGCTATATGGTTACCAAATCCAAATACCTCAAATTCTCCCCAGTCCAAAAGCTCAAATTTAGTATGAGGTCTCCCATCTACAAGGACAAACTCTATATTTTTGATATCTTTTGATGGATATAGCTTTATGCTATCCATATCTAGAGAGCTTAGAAACTCATCTTCTGCATTTATCACACGTACTTTGGCTAGTGATATGAAGTTTCTATATGCGTTATAAAATCTCTCTTCATCATACTCATAGTACTCCATATGTTCTGGCTCTACATTGGTGACTATGGCTAGATGTGGATTGGAGTTTAAAAAACTCTCATCACTCTCATCTGCTTCAAAGACTACACGGTTATTGTCATAGTGTCTTACATTGGAGCCAAACTCTTTACTGATGGCTCCGATGAGAGAGTTAGAGTGAGGTATGATAGAGGACAGCATGGCTGAAGTGGTACTCTTGCCATGTGCACCACCCACTGCATATACCTCTTTCTCTTTTAGTATAAAGTTGAGTGCCTCTTTGCGTGAGAGAAGTTCAAGTCCTAACTCTTTTGATTGTTTATACTCTACATTGGTTGGTCTCACTGCTGCGGAGTAGATAACATAGTCTGCACCCTCTACTGCATCATGATGGTGAGGTATAGTAATTTTGGCATCAAAGTTTGTAGCTAAATCATTGGTAATCTCTGTCTGTTTGATATCACTTCCAGATATGATATGCCCATCATTGGCAAGAAACTTTGCCAATGCAGATAGACCGATACCACCTATGCCTATAAAGTGAATTCTTCTCTTTTGATTGCTATTCATTTGCTTCCAATACCTTTAGCTCATCTTTGCCATCTTTTACATGCTTTGCAAACATTGTTAGTAGGATATCTGTTGGTTGAGAGAATGTAGTGATAAAGAATGCCATAGCATCTTCTGGATCTGCTCCTTCAACATCTGCTAAGTTCTCTACAAAATCCTCAAAGCTATGTCCAGCCATCACGGCACAGGCATGTATCATCATCGCATCTTTGAGCTCATCTATAGTCACCATATGATAAAGTACTAAAAATATCTCTTTTGCACCTTTTTTATCATTTTCACTATATCTCTGTATGCCATGCTCATAGATAGCCCTTGCAGTCGCCCAATCTTCAGGATCTCCTAGATCAAACTTCCTAGGCTCTGTCAAGTAATCTGATAGCTTGTCAAAGGCTGTGTTGACAATAAATGTAAACACCTCATTGACATCATCCTCTTCTGCTTCTATTACTAATTTGGCATCTAGTAGCTGATAACCTTTGGCTATAGAGTTCTCGGCTCTCATATCTATCTCTAATCTCTTTAAGTTCTCTAAAAATTCTGGATTTTTCTTTAACGCTTCTATATCCAGCTCTTCATTTTCCATTATATTCCCTTATACTATACTGTTTTCTAAAATCTGCTATACGTTGTAGAGCCTCAGCAGTTATCTCTACTTCATGCACAAGTGCCAATCTAACATAACCCTCTCCTGAACCCTCACGACCTAGATATGAGCCAGGTATTACCTTTAGATTATACTCTCTATAGAGCCCTTTTGTAAACTCTATCTCACCATCTACTTCTAACCATATATAAAAAGTTGCTTTGGGTGGCTCTATATCTAGTATCTCTTTGGCAACGGCAAAGTTTTTTATATACTTTTCTCTAAATATATCTACATGATCCCCGTCAGCCCAAGCAACAGCAGCAGCATGCTGTAGTGGCAAAGGTGAAGCACAACCTACATAAGTACGATATGTCATGTATTCTCTCAATATCTCTGCATCTCCTGCTATAAATCCAGACCTAAGACCTGGAGCAGATGAGCGTTTAGATATAGAATTGATAACTAGTATATTTTTAAAGCTCTCATTACCTACCTCTATACTGGCATTTAATAGTGATGGTAATGGCTCATCTAGATACAAGTCTACATAACACTCGTCATTGAGCAGTACAAAATCATATTTTAGTGCTAGGTTTACCCATTTTTTCAAATCCTCCATACTCATGACTGAAGATGTGGGGTTGTTTGGGGTATTGAGTATAACAAAGTCTGACTTGCTCAATATCTCTTCATTTACAATAGGCTGAAAATTATTTTGACTATCTAGATTTAGATATATCACCTCTGCTCTGCTTGCTTTAGCTGCTCCTTCATATATCTGATAAAAAGGATTAGGAAATACCATTACTGGGTTATCTATATCATGTAGTAAAAACTGTGGAAAATTAAATAGCACTTCTCTGGTACCAAAAGTAGGGATTATCTGAGTGTTGTCAAGACTTAGCCCAAATCTCTTGTCAAGATATGTCAACATCCCATCTCTAAGCTCCCTCTCTCCACTCGTCTTTGGATACTTGTTTAGTAGCTTTACATTTTCAGTAAGTGCATTTAGTATAAACTGTGGTGTATCAAACTGTGGCTCACCGATAGTTAGGCTTAGTGGGCTATATCTATTATCAGGTTCTATATCACCTAATAGTAGATTTAATTTCTCAAAAGGGTATGTCTCAAACTTCATAATTACTCCTCGTATATCTTATCAATATGATCTTGTCAATATTATCTTGACAACCAGTTGATAATTTGATTTTGTAAGGCACTACCTTTCCATTTCTCTTTGCCATTATACATGACTACTACAGAGTATAGGGTTCCTGAAGTCTTGGCTCTTACATAACCTGCTATATTTTTAGCATCTCTGAGAGTGCCTGTCTTCATCCATGCACGCCCCTTGGCAGCAGATCTTTTAAATCGTTTTCTTATCGTACCATCAACTCCAGCTATGGAGAGTGTTTTTAGCCAAATCGCTCCAAATCTACTATGTGCACTTTGGATAATTTCTGATAAGTCTCTAGCAGTTATTCTTGATTTTCGTGAGAGCCCAGAGCCATTATCTAGATACATACTCCCAGTTTGCAACAGATCCAAATTTTCAAGTATCTCCTCTATCGCCTTTCTGCCTTTCTCTTCTGTAGCTGGAGCTCCAAATCTTTTTGCACCCAAAAGTAAGAGTATATGTCTAGCATATAAATTGTTACTTTTTTTATTGGTTTTGGAGAGGATTGACAAGAGTGGCTTAGCATAATGAATAAAAAGAGAACGAGAGCCTTCAGGTATACTAGCTAGTTGCATATTTCCATGAAACTGTATACCTTTTTTCAATATTTCTGCTTTGAGTGCATAGTAAAAACTATAGTAAGAGTGAGTTATAACTTTTCTTATAGTCCTAGGTGAGCACTTCAATGACATAGTGCCTGAAAATGTAATTAATGGACGACTTCCCTCTGAAGAGATAAGCATTCTAGGCCATGTTCTATTTCCTTTGCAACTCTTATCAGAAGCTACAAGTTTATTTGTTATATCATAACTCATATCTGGTATTGATTTCTTTGCTACCAAACTACTACCATTTGATCTGATTACAACTTTTGAGAGATGATCATCAAACATCATGGCATCAGGCATTGCATTGTATTCACTGTAGCGATTTTTATCAAAACCTGAACTAATACGATCTACTGTATCAAAAAAACTTCTATCTATCACTATATCACCAGTGATACTTTTAACTCCAACTGCACTAAGACGCTTAACTATACTGGAGATATCTTTCTTGCATAATGATGGGTCACCATAACCTTTGACTATCAAATCTCCATCTATCACACCCTTGCTGTATCTACCATGATAGTAAAACTTTGTAGGCCATCTAAAGGTAGAACCCATCTCTAAAATAGCACTATATGTTGTCAAAATTTTCATGACTGAGGCTGGTTTTCTACTTATATTTGCATTTATACTGGCTATATCTTTACCTGTTTTTGTATTGACTATATGTACACTTACGCTATCTCTTTTTAAAAGGTTTTTACTAATCATCTTTTCAACTATCTGCGTCATAGAGGCATATGATATAGAACTAAAAAGCCATACAAAAAAGAGTAGTCTAATTATCATTATTTTCTAACTACCTTGATAGCTGACTCTAGCTGATTCATGGCCTTTTCCAGTATATCTATAGATGTTCCTATATTTAACCGCATAAATCCACTACCTGCTTCACCAAAACTTATACCTGCATTTAGACCTAACCCTGCTTTATGTATAAAAAACTCTGACAGCTCTTTATCATCTAATCCAAGTCCTCGGCAATCAAGCCACATCAAAAATGTTGCTTGATGTTTATATACTATGATCTCTGGTATTTTTTCTTTTATAAATGAGCTTATATATTTACTATTTTTAACCAAGTGCACTTTTAGTGCTTCTAACCACTCTTCACCACCATCATATACAGCCTCTAGAGCAACTATGCCAAATGGATTACCACTATCAAGACCTGCCTTTTTATGCTCTGTTGAGTATGCTTCTCTTAGTTTTGCATTTGGGATTATTAGATATGAGGTGTTTAGTCCTGCTATATTGAATGTTTTAGAAGGTGCATGTAGTGTTAGTGTTATCTCTTTAGCTTGAGGAAGAGAGCCTATAGGAGTATGACTAGAGCCAAAGACCAAATCACTATGAATCTCATCTGCTATGACTACTACACTATGCTTATGACATATAGTTAACATCTGTTCTAATTCTTCTCTTGTCCAAGCCCTAGAGGATGGATTGTGAGGAGAGCAGAGTAAAAATAGCTTTGCCTCTTTTGCTTTAGCTTCAAAATCATCAAAGTCTATACTAGTCTGACCATCTTTAAATACTAATCTATTTTCTAATACTCTTCTACCATGATTTTCAACAGAAGATAAAAATGGAGGATATATAGGAGTCTGAACTATGATACCGTCGTTGGGGTTGGTAAATGCCTCTATAGAAAGATTGAGAGAGATGACTACTCCATGCTCTGGTACTATCCACTCTCTATCAATCTTCCAGCCAAATCTACTATCATACCAGTCGATGATTCCCTGATAAAACTTATCAGTATACATAGAGTATGCATATACAGGGTGAGATGCTCTTTTGATGATAGCATCTTGTGCTACTTTTGGAGCCGCCAAGTCCATATCTGCTACCCACAATGGCAATATCCCATCCACTCCAAACTTAGCCTCTAGGTTATCCCACTTGGAACATCCAGTCCCTTTTCTCTCAATCGCCTCAAACATTATCTAGAACTCTTCTCTCTCTTTAGCACTCTCTATAAGACTAACAACAAGAGTGTATACATTTGCTACCACTGCACCGATGACTAATCCTACAGCCAAACTCTCAGCACCATAAAACTTCATAGCAAAAAATGCAGGGATTAGGTGCAAGTCAGCTACAAGAGAGCCTGCCAAAAGCTCCGCAGAGAGTATGTTTCGTACACCAATTTTTAACAGTGTAGAGACCATATTGATACTACCTGCTAAAAATAGCGAAAATAGTGAGTGCTCATATAAAAAGCCCACACTTGTAGTCAAACTCATCAATGTAAAAAAGATATAAAATACTTTACCCCATTTCATGCCAACTCCTTAAGCTTAGATTATAGCGTACCCTGTTCATACTGAGCACGCATTTCTATTATTGTTCTCTTCTTACACGAGAGCAAAGCTCCCATGTAATTCATCTCACTGAAGCTTTGCTTTTAGCAAGAAAAGAGAAAATGCTTCATAATTATAGCGTACCCTGTTCATACTGAGCACGCATTTTCTCTTTTTCTTTATCTCTTTTTAGCTTCTCTGCCTCTTTGGCTCTGAAGCCTCTTACATCAAATCCGAGCCATAACAGCACAGGCGATGCAACAAAGATAGATGAATAAGTACCTACTACTACACCAACAAGTAGTGTGAAGCTAAACCCACCGATAATCTCTCCACCAAATAGATATAGTGACAACACAACAAAGAATGTTGTAAGAGATGTAAGTACTGTACGAGATAGTGTCCGTGTGACAGATTCATTGATGATACCTGCTAGGTCTGGGTCTTTGATCTTGCGAATACCCTCACGAATACGGTCAAATACGATGATTGTATCATTGAGTGAGTATCCAAGTAGTGTCAAGAGTGCTGCTAGGATATCTAGGTTTACCTCTACATCCATGAGGATAATAGCTCCAATAGCGATACTAATATCATGTATCAACGCCATCACAGAAGCTATAGCAAAACGCCACTCAAATCTAAATGAGATATATGCCAAGATACCAATAATAGCCAAGAACATAGCCATGAGACCTTTGTTCCTAAACTCTTGTCCGATACTGGCTCCCACTATATCAACCCGTCGTACTTCTAGTTTACCAGTATCTTTGAGTAGTGATTGTACCTCTGCTCCGATATCTTTGTCCACAGATTCTGAGCTACTCTTGATACGGATAACTACCTCTTGGTTAGAACCAAAATATGTGACATTGGCACTCTCGTACATCTTGTCTTTTTTAAGCTCTGTACGAATCTTTTTGATAGGTGCATCAGCCTCATACTTGACTTGTATCAGGGTTCCACCAGCAAAATCGATACCGTAGTTGAACCCTTTTGTCATGAGCAGACCCCATGAGAAAATTACCAAAACTAGAGAGAATATCCCAAAACGCTTACTAGCATCCATAAAACCTATTGGTTTTTTATACTTAAACAGTTCCATATTCTCTCCTATACCTTAATCCCAAACCAGGTACCCAGTTTAGTTTTCTTTATCTTTGGCATTAGCATCTCATAGACACCATGTGTTCCCAAGATTGCCGTTAGCATTGAAGCCAAAATACCTATACTCATAGTCAGAGCAAAACCTTTTATAGGTCCTGTTCCATATGCATAAAGTACAATTGCTGAGATGAGCGTAGTAACATTGGCATCCCAGATAGCGGTGAAAGCATTGTTGTATCCATCCTCTATCGCTTTTGGGATAGATTTGCCCTGCCGCAGGAACTCTCGTACCCTCTCATTGATGATAACATTGGCATCAACTGCCATACCCACCGTCAAAACAATTCCTGCCATACCAGGCAAGGTAAGTGTCGCACCAAATAGTGACATAGCTGCTAAAATTAAAAATAGATTTGCTATCAATGCAATATCAGCTATCAATCCAGCTATACCATAATAGAAAATCATAAATATAAATACAGCGATAAATCCAAGTGCAAGTGCAAACTTACTAGCAGCGATACTATCAGCTCCTAGACTAGGTCCCACACTTCTCTGCTCCATCACAAAAACAGGAGCCAGTAAGGCACCTGAACGTAAAGCAATAGCTACATCATTGGCTTCATTCAGTGTAAAGTTTCCAGATATCTGACCTCTTCCACCACCTATTCTCTCATTGATTCTAGGAGCTGAGTAGACTTTGTTATCTAGTACGATTGCCATTCTAGCTTTTGTCTTGTAAGCTTCTCCAGAGAAGTCACCAAAAATCCGTGCTCCTTCACCATTGAGTGAAAAGTTAATCACAGGTTGGTTACTATCATCAAAACCAACAGTAGCATCCGTTAGCATAGCTCCATCCAAGATAGGGATTTGTCTCAATAGATACTTTACACCCTCCTCTTTGACATCTGGCAATATCACATCACCAAACTTCTTGGCTTCATTAGCTGTCATTGTCATGACTCTAGATGCTCTATCCTCGTCTACAGCCATCATCTGTAGATGTGCTGCTCTAGCTATCAACTCTTTGATTCTCTGCTCATCTGCCTGAGTTTTTATACCAGGTACTTCTACGAGTATCTTATCCTCACCCTGCTTAGCAACTGTAGGCTCTGCTAGACCAAATTGGTCTAGACGATTTCGTATAGTATCTACTGCTTGAGAGATAGCATTTTTCTTGGTTCGCTCTGCCTCTTCAGGTGTGATTGCTATAGAAAAATCAGAACCATTAGCTACTATACTAACACCTTCCAACTCCTCTTTGAGCCACTGCGTTATCTTGTCAAACTCATCTGAGTCTAGTGCAGTAAAGCGGACTTCATTTGTCGCATCATCTATATGCAGATTATCGATCACAGCATCATGGTCATCTAGGATATACTTGATACTCCCAGCTATAGACTTGATACGTGAAACAACTGCCTCATCTGTCTTTACACCTAGAAGCATATGTAAGCCTCCTTGTAGGTCAAGACCTAGTGTAATCTTTTTACCATTATCACTATCTGTCAGCGTTGGGATAGAGAAAACCACCCCAAATATAAACGCAAAGGCAAATAGAACAACTCTGTAGTTAAGTCTACTTAACATTCCATTTAGTCCTTATTATACTTCTATTTTACGAGCAACATATGCACGATCTAGTTTTACTATAGCAGTATCATTCAGCTTGATTTTGATAAAATCTTCTTCAGCTTTGACTACTTCAGCATGTAAGCCACCATTTGTGACTATCTTGTCACCTTTGTTAAGGTCTGCAAGCATTGCTTTGTGAGCTTTTTGTTGCTTCTGTTGTGGTCTAATGATAAGAAAGTAAAAAATAACAAACAGCAAGATCAGTGGTAAAAATTGGGCCATACCTTGTGACATGGAAATCCTTTGATTATGAAAATTGAAAAATATTTTACCACTTATAGTATAACAGCAGGCTTTTTGATAGCTTCTTTGGGCTCTATATTTATATATTTGGAGTGGCTTATAGCCCCAAATAGCCCTATAGAAACGATATCTGCGATACTATTCTTTTATCTATTAATTCAAGCCGAAAAGGTAGTATGGTTTTGGAGTGGTTTTTTTATCTCTTTTTTATGGTTTTGGTGGATTTTGATGAGCTTTATCCACTACGATATGGTATGGGCTATCCCACTAGGATTACTATTTATCTCATCAGTATATGGATTTATATTCTGGACTATTACGAAAATTGCAGAAGTCTTATCCTCCTTACTCCCTACTCCCTACTCCCTACTCCCTTTAATAATAAAAGCTGCAGGTCTTTTACTGTTAAGCTATATCCACCCCCTAAGCTTTGATTGGTTCAAGCCAGAACTACTGTTTGTACACAGCTATATAGGTATATATAAATGGCAACTGGCTTTAGTACTCATAGCTATAGTACTTGCCCAATACAAGAAAAATATACTATATCTGTTTTTAATACTTTTGGCATACTCTCCAAATAATACTGCAGTCTCATTAGAAAATACAAATAGCCCTATAGCACTCTCCAATATGATGACTACAGTAGAAGACAAATGGAATCGAAAACTCATACCTAGACATATCACAGAGGTGTATGACATTATAAACAGAGCCATAAGTGAGCAAAAAGAGATAGTTATATTGCCTGAATCTGTATTTCCTTTTTTCTTGAACAAAGAGAGAAAGATTTTTGATAGCCTTTTAGAACAATCCAAACATATCACTATAATCATAGGGGCCCTGTATCTAGATGGTAAAATTCATCGCAACTCCACATATATAATGCATAATGGCAACTACAAGATAGCTAATAAAGTACTACTCGTCCCCTTTGGTGAGAGTAATCCTCTACCAGAGTGGGCAAGCAAGTGGGTAAATCAAATTTTCTTTGATGGTGCCGTAGACTATATAGCCTCAGCAGAACCAACAGATTTTGAGATAAATGGCACTAAATATAGAAATGCTATATGTTATGAAGCTACCAGTGACAAACTATATTTTGACAACCCAAAAAATATGATAGTTACTAGCAACAACGGCTGGTTCAACCCATCCATAGAGCCATCACTACAAAAACTTCTACTAGAGTTTTATAGCCGTAAACATGGTACGACCATATATCATAGTGTCAATATGTCACCATCTTATAAGATAGAGCAGGTAAAGTAAGTTTTAGATACAATTGTCAATATATTGTACAAAAGGATTTTCATATGCAAGCAGTCAACTATTCTCATGCGAGAAACAACTTAAAATCTATCATTGACAATGTTTGTGACAACAACGAAGAGGTCATAATCACTACCAAGAATGATAAATCTGTTATTATGCTATCTATGGATGAGTACAACCGAACACACTCACAGATAAAACGAGATGTAGCCAAGTCTATAGCACAGATAGAGCGTGGAGAATGTATGAGTATAGAGGAAGCTTTTAGCTTAGCGAGACAATCATACCGTGACTAAGATTACTTTTTCACAAAAAGCAACTGATTCACTTATATCTCAAGCAAAATACATTTATGAGCTTACACAAAATATAGAAAAAGCAGACATATACTTGAATGAGATGGAAGATTATATCAATCATACTTTATGCGTACATCCTATG
>DAOUPF010000055.1 GCA_030626265.1 Sulfurovum sp. | reverse complement strand
GTTTTAGAAGAGAATGGATGGGGAGTTGAAGTTATATAGTAGTAGTTGAATATAGGGCAGAGAAGCTTATGCTTCTTTGCTATTCCTATATGCTAGGATTAGTTTGAGTGCTTCATCTTTGAGCATGAGCTTCTCTTTTTTCATAACCTCTATTTCCATATCAGAAAGGTGTGCTCTTCCCTCATCTGCATCTGTCGTTTTTTGGTCAAGATCATTGTGTTTTTCAAAAATCTTAGCAAAGTGTGCATTAGTCTGTTTTAATTCACTTATCTCTTCTCTGTATTCATGTAGCATATTAGCTCCTATTTAATATATGGTATATTATATCTTTTTTGCGGTTAGCAAAAGGTGAAATTTAGTATTTATTATGTTCTGTACTCAGCATTTATTTTTACATACTCATAGCTCAAATCACAGCCATATGAGGTATATGCTCCACTGCCAAGACCCAAATCGCAGCTTACTATAAAGCTATCTTGTTTCATGATAGAGAATGCTTGCTCTTCTCTCTGGCTATCTAGTTCTCTAAACTCATTGGAGTATATGAGGAGGTCATCATAGTGTATAGAGAGAGTAGACTCATCGCACTCTATCCCACTAGCACCTATAGTAGAGGCTATACGTCCCCAGTTTGGATCCTCTCCAAATAGAGCAGTTTTTACTAGCAAAGAGTTACTCAGTGCTATACTAGCTCTTCTTGCTTCATCTTCACTCTTTGCTCCTTTTACTTCAAATGCCACTAGTTTACTAGCACCCTCTCCATCTTTGAGTATCTCCATGGCAAGTTCAAACATTATCTTTTCTAGAGCTTTAGAAAAAGCCTCTTTGTTGTATGCACTACTTTTTTTATTGGTTAGTAGCATAGCGGTATCATTTGTAGAAGTGTCTCCATCTACAGATATTCGATTAAAAGACTTTTCGGATCCTTGAAGTAGTAGCTCATCCATGTCAGCTTTTGGTATATTGGCATCAGTGATGATAAAGCAAAGCATTGTAGCCATAGCAGGGTTTATCATCCCAGCACCTTTACAGATAGCAGCGATATGAAAGGAGTTGCCATTATCAAGTTCTACTTTATATGCCCTCTCTTTTTTAAACTTATCAGTCGTCATGATAGTTTGTGCAAGAGTATGAGAGTTTTTAGCAGTGAAATCAAACTTGTCAAATGCAGTGACAATCTTGTCAATAGGTAATCTATAGCCTATGACACCAGTTGAGCTCATGATAGGATTGATAGTGTCTATCTTTTTGTCAAGAGCTGTCATGATAGTATCGATGTCATCTATGCCAGCTTGACCGGTCATAGCATTGGCATTTTTAGCATTTATGAGGAGAAAATTAGTTTGAAAATTATCAGGGTATCTCTGGTAGTGTTTTATAGGTGCTGCTTGAAAAGTGTTGTTAGTAAATACAGCAGATATATCACATACGGTATCAGAATGGATGAAGCCTACATCACCGTCTATATCAGTACTTTCTGAGTTTGCAGGATTTGTTCTCATACCTACATTTACACCATCACAAAAGAAACCATCTACAACATTAAGTCCACCCTCTATAGATGAAATATTAAACATAACCTATCTCCTCTGGCTTTTCGCGTCTACGGATAATGGCTTTTGCCTTTCTTATGCCTTCGCTAGTGCCTATGACTATGAGCTTACTTTTTGGCATGACGATAGTATCACCTTTTGGCATAGGTATGAAATGTCCCTCTTTTGGTGTGATACCTATGATAGTGACATTGGCTATATCTCTTAGTCTTGCTTGTTTGATCTTTTTCAATACAAGCCAGCTAGTTTTAGATACTTTAACCTCTTCCATATCTAGTGGTGTATCACTGCGGTATAGGAACTCCTCAAGCATATTTTCCATATCAGGACGAACTGCTATAGCATTTATCCGTTTTGCCATGAGTTTTGTAGCAGTGACTACGCTATCTGCTCCTAGTTTGGTGAGCTTTTGGTCATCTTCATTATTTTTTGCACTGGCTATGATAAGGTATTTATGTCGTTCTATCTCTTTCTCATATAGTCTAGCTGAGGCGATAACAGCGATATTGTCAGCGACATTATCTGCTAGTGTGATTACACCTTTTGCACTAGATAAGTGAGACTTTAGTACACCCTCTTCGGTATGTGGTTCTGCTGTGACAAAGTATGGGTAGTGATGCTTTTTAGCTATCTCTTCCATATCTTCTCTGGGATCTACGACAACAAAAGGTATGTGGTTGGCTCTAAGTTGTGTAGTTACTTGAGCAGTAAATTCATTGTGGTAGCAGACGACAAAGTGCTGCTTTAATCTTGCAATCTCGTAGAGCATTTTTCTCTCCTTGGCAATTTTTTGAAACTCACCCTTCTTTACAACTTCGGCTATGATACCAACAGCAACCGAGAATACGACAAAGCCAAATATGATGAGAGTAATAGTAAAGATGCGTCCAGCATCAGATAGAGGATGTGCCTCTCCAAAACCAACTGTAGTAAATGTAATACCAGTCTGGTAGATAGCATCCATCAGAGGATACCCCTCTATGACCATATATCCAATACTACCAATAAGCATAGTTAGAACTGTAAGTATAAGTGGAAGTCTAAAAGGACTTAGGTGTCCATAGAACTCATCATTGAGTGTTATATGTGGTTTTGGGGAGGTTTTCCAGCCGAGAAACTCTTTTATAGTTTTCATCGTGTGGTATTTTATTTTTTCTAGTTCCCTCTAGGAGGGAGTACTATTAAGCAATCTCTGCTTGAGCTGCTTTTTTCTTCATTGTTCTTAGAGTTGAAGCTGCAACCTTTATCTTTTTGCGTGTTCCGTCCTCAAGTGTAATCCTAACAGTTCTTAGATTTGGAAGCTGTCTTCTCTTTGTTTTGTTGTTTGCGTGGGAAACATTATTTCCTACCAATGGACCTTTTCCAGTCACATCACATCTTCTTGCCATAGTAAAGCCTTTTTATTTGAATTGTTATACTCTATCCCAAAGATTTCTGAAATAGAAAAGTTTTGCGATTATATCGGATTTTACTTAAAAGGACTATTTTATACACAGGAAAGAGTAGAAAAGTTTTAAAACTATGTGGTATAATCCTGTAGAATTTATACTAAAAGGAGCTTTGCTTCTTTTTTAGGAGAAAAATATATGTTAATAGCACCCAGTATTTTGTCTGCTGACTTTGGACACTTGGCACGAGATGTAAAAGCGATTTGTGATGGGGATTGTGACCTTGTGCATGTAGATGTCATGGATGGGCATTTTGTACCCAATCTTACTATAGGACCAGTAGTGGTCTCTGCTGTCGCTGCTGCGGCTACAAAACCACTAGATATACATCTCATGGTAGAGAACAATACATTCTTTGTAGACTTGTTTGCTCCGCTACAGCCAAAATATATATCTTTTCATATAGAAGAGGAGAAACATCCTCATAGGCTCATACAAAAAATTCGCTCACTTGGAATTTCTCCCGCGATTGTTTTAACCCCGCATACTCCTCCAGAAGCTGTGGAGTTTTTGCTAGAGGATTTGGATATGGTTCTGCTCATGAGTGTCAATCCTGGCTTTGGAGGACAAGCATTTATTCCATCTGTATTAGAAAAAGCAAAGAGATTAAAAGCAATGATACAGAAGATAAATCCAGAGTGTTTGATCCAAGTAGATGGTGGAGTAACTGATAAAAATATTGGATTATTAAAATCAGCAGGGGTAGATGTAGTTGTGGCAGGCTCTTTTGTATATAAGAACCCTGTTGGAGTTAAAGAAGCGATTGCTTCTTTAAAGTAGAATAATGCGTACCAAAATATGTGGGATAACTAACCTAGAAGATGCTCTATTTGCTATTGAAAGTGGTGCGAGTGCTCTAGGTTTTGTCTTTTATGAAAAGTCCCCTAGATATATAGATCCTATAAAAGCAAAAGTGATTATAGACCAGCTTCCTCCTTTTATAGAAAAAGTGGGGCTATTTGTGCAAATGAGTGCAAAAGAGATAGAGCAGATATCTTATGAGAGTCATATCACTCTAGCGCAGATACATTTTGATGTAGATAGTGACTTTCTGGGTGATATTGCATTTCCTACATTACCTGTAGTTAGAGCAAAAAGTGCAGAGGATATTCATAAATTTTCAGGGCAGTATCGTCTGGTAGATGCATACTGTGAAGCATATGGCGGTAGTGGCAAGAGACTTAATCTAGAGTGGTTTGATGGAGTTGATTGTTCTAGGATTATACTTGCAGGTGGACTTAGCCCAGAAAATGTAGCTTCAGTTAAAAAATATGGTTTTTATGCTGTAGATGTGAGTTCAGGTACAGAGATGAGTCAGGGTAAAAAAGACCCAAAAAAAGTGAAAGGTTTCATAGCTAATGCGAACTCTATTTGATGAACTTACCATATCTTTTCGTCGAAATCATGGACGACTCTCTCCAGAAGCATATGACCGTATAGTGAAAAAACACTGCTCTTTGTTTGAGGATAGTGATACTATATTTATACTTCTACAAGCAACAGGATATCCTATAGTAGAGAGAGTAGATGGATATGCCAATACAACATTTTTTACCCCTTATCACAAACAGAGGTACTGCATAGTAGATATAGAGACAAATGGAAGCAAACCAGATACATCACAAGTGATTGAGATAGGTGCTGTTATGGTCGAGAATGGTGAAGTGATAGATAAACTGGAGACTTTTGTGGACTGTGCTTATCTACCAGAGCATATCACTAAGATTACAGGTATTGAACCTGAAGACTTGATAGGAGCACCATCACGCAAAGAGGCTCTGACTCGGCTTCGTCATTTTATGAGTGATGCAGTATTTGTTGCACACAATGCCAACTTCGATCACTCATTTCTTAATGCCTCTTTTGATCGTTTTGGATTAGGTAGTATAGGAAATCCAAGACTATGTACTATAGATTTGGCAAAACGTACTTTTGAGAGTGAACGCTATGGATTGGCATATCTCAATGAGTTTCTAGGGATAGAGAATCATACACATCACAGAGCATATAGTGATGCTATCTCTGCTACTAAAGTGATGTTCAAGAGCTTTGAGACATTGCCAGAGTATATAGCTAATACAGATGATTTGTTAAAGTTCTCCATCTCTAGTAAAAAAGAGAGACGGATTAGTAAAGAGCGACTATAGATTTCCTAAATAAACTACTCTTTACTATTAAATATATGATGCAAAAATAGTATCTGTGCATATATAGGTGCAAATATATTTAGTATAGGGATATAGTTGAACAGTGAGGCTATCATAGCTATAGTAGTGGCTTTTTTGCTCTTTTTCTTATAATGCTTTTTATCAAACATAAATAGTGAACTTACATCATATATCGTAGGTTTTTTTATCAGTATAGACCATAGATACAACATAACGATCTGTCCTAGTATAGGTATAAATAGAAATGGAATAGCTATTATAAATAGGACTAAAAACAGAGCAGAGGCTTTTATAGTTAAGATTATAGATGTTGTTATGTTTGGACTTCCGACTACTTGGGTATTAGGGTAGTGCTTATGGGCTATCTTTATCAGTAGTTTTTCACTAACTAGTGAAGTCAGTAGTGATAGTATGTTGATAAATAGGTTATACACAAACAGGATTTTTATAATACCTGCTCCGGTGTTTTGTAACCACTCCCATGGTATCCATGACAGGTATGATGATATGAAACTTGTCAATGAGCCCCACAGTAGATAGATGATAATAGTTGATAGTATCATAGAGCCTAGGGCTATTTTTATTACGAAAGCTATTACATCTTTTGATAGTATATCTTTCAAGCTTTTTGTTATAGTTGATTTCATTGTTCTCTCTTTTATTTACAAATACTCATTTTTAAATGATACATATCTCTTTGCTGAATTGTATAGCTCTTCTATTTCTGCTTCATTTAGTTCTCTTACTACTTTTGCTGGACTACCCATGATGAGGCTTCTAGGTGGGAATACTTTGTTCTTGGTTACTAGGCTTCCGGCTCCCACTATAGACTCTTTGCCTATCACCGCACCATCTAGTATAGTAGCACTCATACCTATGAGACAAGCATCTTCTATAGTACAGCCATGCAGCATGACACGGTGTCCAACAGTTACATCATCACCTATGATAGTAGGATTACCATCACTTTTGTCCTCTTTTTTATAGTGAGTGACATGCACCATGCTGAGGTCTTGGATGTTACTTCGCTCCCCTATGACTATACGATGTACATCTCCACGCACTACACAGCCAAACCATACTGCACTATCTTTGCCTATAGTTGTATCACCTATGACTGTAGCACCTGCCGCTATCCATGCATTTTTTTTGAGTTTTGGTTCTATTCCTCTAAATGGGATTATGATTGGGGAGTTGCTGTTCATTTGTAGCCTTTTTTCGTTTGGTTTGGGGTCAGGTGTCAACTTTTTCATTCAGTTTCACTTCACAAAAAAGTTGACACCAGACCCCGACTATTATAGCTTTTTTATCTTGGCTATCTCATCTCGTAGTCTTGCGGCCTCTTCAAAGTCTAGTTTTCTAGCAGCTAGTAACATCTTGGCTTTTAGCTCTTTTGTGATGCGTTGGCGTTCAGCTTTTGGCATTTTGTCTAGTTTACTTCTTTTGTTATATAGCTCACCAGCATCTTCTACTTTGAGGTCAGTATCTAGCTCTCTGGTGGTTGTTTTTGGAGTGATGCCATGCTTTTTGTTGTATATCATCTGTTTTTCTCTTCGTTCACTTGTGATATCTAGGCATGCTTGCATGGATTTGGTGACTCTTTTGGCATACATGAGTACCTGTCCATTTACATTTCTAGCTCCTCTACCTGCTGTTTGTATCAGTGCAGTTTGAGATCGCAAAAAGCCCTCCTTGTCAGCATCTAGTATAGCCACAAGTGATACTTCAGGTAGATCGAGGCCCTCACGGAGTAGATTTATCCCTATGAGCACATCAAACTCACCTAGACGAAGTGATCTGATGATTTGATTTCTCTCTATGGCATCTAGATCTGAGTGCATATACTGTACAT
Source organism: Sulfurovum sp. (assembly GCA_030626265.1). Lineage (GTDB taxonomy): Bacteria > Campylobacterota > Campylobacteria > Campylobacterales > Sulfurovaceae > JAAXPZ01. The sequence goes on along the minus strand of DAOUPF010000055.1, from coordinate 611 downwards.
TCATCCCTAGGTCATTGTAGTAGATACTGAGCTCTTCTGCCATTTTTTTAGTCAGTACAGTTACTAGTATCCTCTCATCTCTGTCTATCACAGCTTTCATACGGTCAAATAGATTTTCTACTTGATAGGTACTATCTATGACTTCTATGGGAGGATCGAGAAGTCCTGTAGGGCGTACGACTTGTTCTGCTATGACAGAGGATAGTTCTAGTTCTAGCTCATTTGGTGTTGCAGAGGTAAATAGAAAATGAGGAGCCTTACCTATATACTCATCGAACATCAAAGGACGATTGTCCAGAGCAGATGGTAGTCTAAATCCATGCTCTACTAGTACATCTTTTCTAGATTTATCCCCTGCATACATACCACGAAACTGAGGCAGAGATACATGAGACTCATCTACGATGACTAGATAATCATCATGCATAGCCTCAAAATAGTCCATCATGGAGTATGGTGTCTCTCCCGGCTTTTTGTCTGTGAGGTGTCTGGAGTAGTTCTCTATACCTTTGCACATACCAGTGGCCTCTATCATCTCTAGGTCAAACTCTACTCTCTGCTTGAGGCGGTTGTACTCGACCATCATATCCAAGCCTTTATAGTATGAGAGT